>CAZUET010000020.1:0-17148 GCA_964619685.1 uncultured Christensenellaceae bacterium | reverse complement strand
ATCCATATCTTTGTCAATATTCTACAAATAGTGACACCCTAATCGGGTCGAACGATTGAAGTTTTAGTCGAAAACAACTTTTGATGTGTTTTAATTTTGTTGTGATGAGATACGATTAAGATATCGATATTGATTTATAACCTTATATAAATTATTGATTTTTTTAGTTTAGAACAATAGTGTATGCTATTCCTATAAACGGTTATTGTCCTTCGAGCGTTATCATTAAAATAGCATTTATGGGGGTAAAAATTGAAAAACATTCAAAAAATACTCCCTTAACTGTCAAGTTGAAGCGTATACTTTTCAAACGCTATCGAAAGACCACTAATGCAATAAATTTATCTACAAAAAAAGGTGACACGTGGTCACCTTTTTAAATCCATTAAAATTATTATGCATTATGAGTATCAGTGTTTAATATTTTCTTTATTAACCTTGATATCTAAAATTAGGTACTTCGATATTCACGACCAATCCGTTTTGTGCGATGAATGTGTGATTATTTACCTCTTCGTACCAATAACCAATCTCGACTCTTTCCCAAGTCATCTTCTCTAAGATCTTGAAGGAAATTTCTTCGCCGATATTGAATAGCTTAACGATCTCAAAATGTCCGTCCTTTTTATGAAGTTCTTTAGCGTCGACAGGCTTCCATTCTCCAAGATTTTTAGTATTACCGCAGATATAAAGCTTACGAACAGCGTGCGGTGTGGTAACTATAAATTTAACTCTGCATTTTTTATTTTCTTCCATTTTTAGCTCCTTAAACAAGAATTCATTGTTTTTTGTTTTGACGGATATATTATATTGCTAAACATATGAAAATGTCAAGTATAGCGTAAAAAAGTGCTATATTTTCGTTGTTTTGGTAAATTTTTTGATATATGATATGCTATTCGCAGTGTTCGTTCAAATAACTACTTGACAATTTGCTATTTTTTTATTAATATATAAATAAATACGCATGCTCGCTATGCATGTCCTTTTGGACACTTATGGCGGAGCTTTGGAGGATAAACTAATGTATTGGGCAGATGAAATTGCCGATAAAATCATCGCAGCAAGACCAAACAAGGAAGAATATGTGTGTGCCGCAGGTATCAGTCCATCGGGATCGGTGCATATTGGTAACTTTAGAGATATCGCAACGAGCTATTTTGTAGTAAAGGCATTGCGTTCTAAGGGTAAAAAGGCAAGATTGCTTTTCTCATGGGACGAGTTCGATAGATTGAGAAAGGTTCCCGTAAATGTTTCTAATGTGGTAGAAGGCTTCGAAGAAAATATCGGTAAGCCTTATGTAGATGTAGCTGATCCGTTTGGAGAGAAGGCTTCCTATGCCGAGAGATTTGAGGAAGAATTCGAAAATTCAGTTAAGCCGTTTGGAATCGATCTGGATTATCGTCATCAAGCCGAGATGTATAGATCGGGAAAATATGCTAAATATGTTCTTCTTTCCTTACAAAAGAGAAAGGAAATTTTTGATATTCTTGCAAGTCACCGTACACAGGCTGTAGAAGAAGGAGAGAGAGATAATTATTATCCTGTAACGATCTACTGCTCATGCTGTGGTAAAGACACCACCAAGATTACATCTCTTAGCGACGATTGTGAAAAAGCAACCTATCAATGTGCTTGCGGTCATACTGACAGCTTTGATTTTACAAAAGAATTTAATTGTAAGCTCGCTTGGAAGGTAGATTGGCCTATGCGTTGGTGCTATGAAAGTGTAGACTTCGAGCCGGGCGGTAAGGACCACGCAAGTCCTAACGGCAGTTACGATACCAGTAAGGATATTGCTAAGGAGATATTCGGTTATCTTCCACCTATGTTTAAGGGTTACGAATTTATCGGTATCAAGGGTACTACAGGTAAAATGTCAGGCTCGTCCGGACTTAATCTTACCCCTGAAACTCTTTTGAAAATATATCAGCCCGAGGTCATTCTTTGGTTGTATGCTAAGACTGAGCCGACAAAAGCCTTTGATTTCTGCTTTGACGACGGTATTTTAAGACAATATTTTGAGTTCGATAAGATGCTCAATGATGTTCGTTCGGGTAAAGCTACCGATATAGTAGAGCGTATCATGGATATGTGTACTATAGAGGGTAGAGATCTTAAGACCGTACCTATGAGTCTTTTGGTTCAGCTCGGCAGCGTAGTTGACTTCAATGTCGAGATGCTCGAATTGGTATTCAAGAATATTGAACAACCATATACATATTCAGACTTTGAGGATAGATTGTCGAGAGCTAAGTATTGGTTATCCGAGTGCTCTCCTGAAAATGTTAATACATTGCGTGTAACTCGTAACTGGGAGTTCTTCAATACTCTGGACGAAGCAAGTAAAAAGGATATTGCCGAATTGTATGCCTACATATCAAAGGGCGGTTACACCTTAGAGGAATTACAATCCGAAATATACGCTATCCCCCTAAGAGTTCGTGGTCTTGAACGTGATACTAAGGAAGCTAAGACAGCACAAGGCGCATTTTTCAAAAATGTTTATACAATTTTGATCGATAAAGAAAAGGGTCCAAGACTTTATTTGTTCCTATTTGCTATCGATCCTAATAAATATATGGGATTGCTCGACTTCTCTTATCCCGAAACCGAGGAGGAAAAGGCTAAAAATGAAGCTCTTAACGCTCCTGTTGAAGATATTAAGCCGGTAGAAGAGGAAGTAAAGGAAGCCGATCCTGTACAAGAGATCAGACCTCGTATAGTTCTCGACGATTTTCTTAAAATCGACCTTAGAGTATGTAAGATAGTCAAGGCACAGGAAATTAGAAAATCACAATACTGTCTAAAGCTTACCTTGAATGACGGCTTAGGCGAGAGAGTGATTGTATCGAGCATCAAATCCTACTATAGCTGTGAAGAGCTTGTAGGTAAAAAAATAATAGTAGTAGCTAACTTGGAGCCTAAGAGATTCTCGGGCGTTGAGAGTAACGGCATGTTGCTTGCAGGTACTAATAATGCTTGTGGCTGTAAGGTCGTATTTGTTGACGATTCCATTCCCGAAGGAACCAGAATTTGCTAATATAAAAAAATTTAAGGAGACATTATAATATGGCACAAATTACCGGTAATATGTTGATATTAGACGCCGTTCAACAAGGAAACAGCGAAGCTATCGCCGATGTTTTAAGAGATATAGGCTTAGGTTGCCTACATTGCGCATTTGCAAGCGGAGAAACAGTAGCACAGGCAGCATTGACTCACGGAATAGATGTTGATGAACTTGTAGAAAAGCTTAATATCGCCGCAAATTCCTAATAATTTACGGTCAAAAAGACAATGGAACGGGTCTTAAACAAAAGAAACGCAGTCGCACTTGCGATACTTGTGGTAGCTTTGATAATGGTTACATCTTTTGTTTGTGTAACCCGTTCTTTTTCGTATGCGTCTGCGGAGGAGATACAAAAAATTGACACAGACTATATCACAGGTAACTATTATGAATTCGGTGAAATAGTGGATATTGCTACAGATCTTGATTCCTTCTATACGGTAGAAATAATAAATAGCAGTGCGTATTTAAGGATAATAGATACTAATATATTGGTACCTATCGAGAATACCGTAGAAGAGAATTTTCAAAATTTAGAAATATCCGCAACATCGGGTAAGGTCTTTGTTAAGCAGGATGACGGTATTTACGAATATAACATTCAAGAGCCTCAAGGATTAGTCAAATTCGTTGGATTAGTTTACGAGTACACCTCGGATGATGAGCCTGTTGTAGGTGATTATAAATCATTTGGTTGTGCATCGCATGACGGTATATTGGTGGTTGACTATAATAATATTATGGTTTTTTTCGATGCATCGGCATCACCTTCTGCAGAAATAAGTGAAAAAAGAAAAAATTCGTTTGCACTTAATACCACCAACAGCTTTGATAGAATGGTGGTGGATAATTCTCAAAACGGAACCATTGATCTGCACCTATATGACTCATCTAACGGTAACCGCTTTATACAAGAATATAAGTATAGCGAAGATAACGGTAAATATGTAAAGATCAAGGAGAATACTCAAAACGCATTGATTCTTGTGGATAAATATAGGGAGCTCGATGTCAATTTATTTGCTTGTTTTAACGGCGGTATTTTCTTAGGTAATGACGGATTATATAACAGTGACGGTGAGCGTGTTTTAAAAATAAGCACATCGTCCGATAACGGTGTATCCGATGATTATATTAAGGATTATTCAAAGATTGCTGTATTGAATAATGATCTTTATGTGGTCGATAACGCCCAAAGAGCTGTTAAGGTATATGATTCCGAATATAATCTTATTGCTTTATACGGCTCATACGGACAGGGAACAGGCGATAATGAAAGCGGTTTGACGAGATTTAGAGCACCTAAGCTTTTATGTTGCGACGAGGAGTACATTGCAGTATTCGATGAGGGTAACGCAAGGATAGTAGTGCTTGATAAAAAAGGAAATGTTCAATCTACTCATTCTGCAACCAATGTTAACGGCTTGATTTTATCGGACGGGGTATGGTTTTCATCCGCAAAAGAGTTGACGCATCTCGATTATAATGGAGAGATAGTCGAAAGCTTTACATTGGAGAGTGCCGTACGATCGTTAACTACAGACGGCAAAAATATTTATATCAAATCGGGCAATAAGGTATATACCGTTAAGGGAGGAAAGCTCGTAGAGTATATCGAAGGCTTTACGCTAAGCGGAGTGATAGTCGGCGGAAAGCATGACGGCGTATTATATGCCGTAGATGATAGTAAAGTTACGATGTATAAGGACGGATTGAAGATTATCGAGTGCGAAATAGGAAGTGATACCGTATACGGTGCCGATGTTAGGGGTAACCTATTAGTTGGTAGCGATAATACACTTCACGCATACTTCAGACAGCTTGATGACTTTGTTAAAGCTGACTACTTAACGAATATATCGTTATCGAATGTTATCGTTACATCGGATGGTGAAGTATTTGCTATCAGCGGTGATGCACTTGTTAAGGTTAAGATAGAGAGCCTTATTTCGGGCGAGACCGACTATGAAACTCCGTCTATAGAATATCCTGTTATGTCTATATCGGTCAATGAGGCATGTTTAGGCTATACTTATCCCGATAATTACGAAAGTGTGGTCGAGGTAGGTGCTACAAGCTATATATTATTTGCCAAGACTACATTTGATGGTAATGATTACTATTATACCGAGGTATTGAAAAACGGAAAGTTTGTCAAGGTTTATATTCCTACAAAGTATGCAACCACACTTCCTAATGGTAATATAGATAACGAATTTATCAAATACGGCGGTGCCGATGCTGAGCCTATGGCATATAATTATCCTTCCCTTACCGCATCCCCCATTGTAGCAATAGAAAAAGGGCGGAGCTATAAGGTATTGAGGGTGGTCTCCGATGAATGGAAATGGTATCAAATAGAAGTGGACGGATTACAACTTTATGTAAACGGAACCAATTATATCACTGCCGAACCGCTTTATAAGACGGTGGATAGATATTATTTAAGGGCTAAGGCGGATTCGTTAGGAGAACAGATAACGCTATATGCGGAGCCTAATGATTCCTCGACCGTTATAGATATGGTTGGAGAAGGAACGGTATTAGAATTGACCGAACCGTATAACGAAAACCTCGAATTCCTGCAAATTCGTTATAATAATGGCATAGCCTATGTTAAAACAAAAAATATTCAAAAGGACGGATTGACCGAAGCACAACGCTTTGCACTGTATTTTGCAGGTGCGGTCATAGGCTTGACTGCGATATTCGGCGTGCTGTCCATGATAGTTAGAAGGAGAAGATCAGAATGAGCACAGTAATTGCATTATTATACGACTTCGATAAAACACTCGGAACCACCGATATGATGGATTATGAATTTATTCCGTCTATGGGTTTCAAGCCAAATGATTTTTGGAAGGAAGCTAACGGATTGGCTTATGATAACGGTATGGACGGAGTTCTTGCATACATGTACTATATGAAGGTATTATCCGAAAAGACCAATAAGCGTTTTACCCGTGATGACCTTGTAAAGCTTGGTAAAGGTATTGAATTTTTCAAGGGTGTCAAAAGGTGGTTTAAGCGTATCAACGAATATGGCGAGAGCTTGGGCTTGACGGTAGAACACTATGTCATTTCGTCGGGATTGCGTGAAATGATAGAGGGTACAAGTATTGCTAAGGAGTTTAAGGAGATATTTGCATCCGAATTTATGTATGACGAGTCGGGTTATCCCGTATGGCCTAAATTGTCGGTCAATTATACCAATAAAACTCAATTTGTGTATCGTATCAATAAGGGTGTGTTGGATATAAGTAACGATAGAGATCTTAACTCATCTACACCCGAAGAGTTAAGACGAGTTAAATTCACCAACATGATCTATATTGGCGACGGACTTACCGATGTTCCTTGTATGAAGCTTGTTAGAAGCTCGGGCGGTACATCTATTGCGTTGTACAATAAGAATAAGTCGGAGATCGCTAAGGATATGATTGAGCATGAAAGAGTTGACTTTGCCTTTAAGGCAGACTATTCCGAGGGAAGCGAGTTAGATATTATTATGCATAAATTGCTTGATAAGCTCGCTGCGGATAACGCACTTGATGAAGAAAGACTTAAGCATCGTTCGTGCGACTAAAAAATGAAGAGTTAAATACACCGTTATTCGTGTAAAACGAGTGACGGTGTGTTTTTGTCATAAATAACGGGTAGAGTAGATGCAAATTAAGCGAATATAAATGGGTTAAAATGAGTTTATTGTTGGGTAAATTGCTTTATAGAATAACCGAAACGGCCTTATATATTTATTTATAGATTGACAAAAGGGTATAGCTATTTTATAATATTATTATGAACGATTACGAATTATCAAAGCTTGCAGATTTATTGGACGAGGACGCTCTTCGCCCCGATGAGCTCCCCGAAAGAGACAACGGTAAAAAGAACGATCCAAAGTCATTCAAGGAAAAATACCTTGAATTCTACGATGATATTAAAACAACGCCTCACGATGATTGGTGAGGTCTATTTATATACCTTATTTAGGAGAGTAATATGGAACTAAAAGAAATTTGTAAGGACATTAGATGTGAGATTATCAACTGCGTCGGTTCCTTAGGTAACGGTCACTTAGGTGGTTGTTTATCGGTTGCCGAGCTTTTGACCGTGCTTTATTTTAAGCATATGAATATTGACCCTAAAGAGCCTAATATGGTCGGTAGGGATAGGCTTGTCATGTCTAAAGGACATGCAGGTCCTGCGGTCTATGCTACACTTGCCGTAAAAGGATATTTTCCAAGAAGCGAGCTTTTGACCTTGAATAAGGGCGGTACACATTTACCGAGTCACTGCGATATGAATAAAACTGTGGGCGTGGATATGACTGCAGGTAGCTTAGGACAGGGTTTTAGCTGTGCGGTAGGTATTGCTATTGCAAGTAAGCTCTCACACGATAATGCCAATGTATACGCAATAATTGGAGACGGTGAGTCGCAAGAAGGACAAATTTGGGAATCAGCAATGCTTGCAAGTCATAAAAAGCTTGACAATCTTATTGCATTTACCGATTATAATAAGTACCAAATAGACGGATCCACCGACGAGGTATGCTCACTTGGAGATATCGAGGCAAAGTGGAATGCGTTTGGCTTCGATGTTCAGCGTATCGACGGACATGATCTAAACGCTATCGATAGGGCGATAGAGCATGCAAAGAGTACGGTCGGTAAGCCCCATATGATTATACTTGACACGATTAAGGGTAAGGGCGTAGATTTTATCGAGGCTAAGAAGGCAGGCTGTCACAGTATGAATATTTCATCCGAAGAGGTCAAGATCGCTTTAGAGCAGATCAAAAGGAGTTAGTTATGGCAATGCGTGATGTTTTGTGTGAAGAATTATCTAAATTGATGCAAGTCGACGAAAAGGTCGTTGTAATTGATGCCGACTTGGCGAAGGCTGACGGTACTTATAAATTGCGTGAACGCTTTCCCGATAGAGCCTTTGATGTAGGTATTGCCGAGGCAAATATGACAAGCGTTGCTGCAGGTATGTCCTCTTACGGCTATAAGCCTTGGATTACATCATTCAGTCCATTCGTTTCGAGAAGAAATGCCGATCAAATTGCAATTTCAGTGGCGTATGCTAAACAAAATGTTAAGATCGTAGGCACAGATCCCGGAATTACCGCAGAGCTTAACGGCGGTACTCATATGGGTATAGAGGATGTTGGTATTTTGCGTAGTATACCAAATACCGTAGTTGTTGAAATCGTTGACGAGGTACAACTTAGAAAAGCTATACCTGTAATTAACGATTATTACGGATGTGTTTATTTGAGAATGTTTAGAAAGGATTGTCCTATCTGTACCGATGAGAATCGTCCCTTTGAATTGTTTAAAGCCGATGTTCTAAGAGAGGGTAATGATGTAACACTGTTCGCAAGCGGTATCATGGTTGAAACCGCTTTAAAGGCTCGTGACGAGCTGAAAGCACAGGGTATCGATGCGGAAGTCATAAATATTCATACCATTAAGCCTATCGACCAAGAAACGGTTTTAACGAGTGTTGCTAAGACGGGTTGTGCTGTAGTTTGCGAAAATCATAATATTTTAGGCGGACTATATAGTGCAGTGACCGAGGTTGTATCGAGGTATCATCCTGTCAAAGTAGTTCCTATTGGTATACAAGATCGTCCCGGTGAGGTAGGTAAATTACCTTACTTAAGAGAATGTATGCATATGACGGTAGCTGATGTAGTTGACGCAGCCCTTGAAGCAAGAAAAAAATAAGAAAGCATTTTAATGTAAGAAATCTTGACTTTTTTCTTAATTATTACAATAATAGGTAGTCTTTGAATAAATAAAGTCAAATTCGTCTTATCGAATATAAATAGGTAAATAAAAAAGCGATCGAATTTCAGATCGCTTTTTTATTTTTTTAGAGGAAGAATGTATATTATCAAAGCACGAATGCCTTGGTATTGACTATTTATCGTTTTCTGTTGATTCTGTTTCGGGAGCAGTGTCCTTATTATCGGCTTCAACTGTAAGCTTATCATATTTCTTATTGATGAAGTAAACTACAACATTACAGCTTACAATAACAATATTAACGATATACATTACAAATTTAAATATAGCAGATGCACCGTCAAATGAGCCTTTAAGCACCGGACCTTCAAGTATTTTTGCAGAGATACCTGCAATATATCCTAAGATTATTAAGAGTGTGAAGTAGATATTCATACCTTTGGCACTCTTCATCTTGATATTCTTATATAAAGAAATAGGCCAAGATAATCCAAAGCATATTAACATGATTGTTTCAAGGATATTGGCAATATCTTTTACTGTTTCAGTAGGCATTTTTTCTCTCCTAAATTTAATCATTATTGATTATACTCTTGACAATTGATATTGTCTAATATATAATTTTTATAGGAATGATAGGTTTTTTCTATCAAAGAGAGGAGCGTATGGATTTTGTTCAAATTAAATATTTTTTAGAAGTTGCAAAAAACGAGCATATTACAAAAAGTGCAGAAGCTTTGCATATATCTCAGCCGTCGCTTACCCAAGCTATTCATAATTTAGAGAGCGCATTGGGCGTGCCGTTGTTTAGACAAAAGGGTAGGAATATCGTATTAACAGAATATGGTAAGTATCTCGAAAAGCGAGTTGCCCCTATTATGGCTGAGCTTGAAAAAATACCCTATGAATTGAGATCGATGGCAAAGACTCAGAATGAAACTATTAGAATAAATGTTTTAGCCGGTACAACATTATTAGCAAACGCCATCATTGAATATAAACGACTTAATCAAGATATTCATTTTCAACTACTCCAAAATGACGACGGCGAAAATGCGGATATTGAGATTTCGACGAAATTGACAGTTGCGAATAGTTTAGATAGCTCACAGAGTGAGTATGTGTATAAAAAGACCGAAGAGATATACTTAGCTGTGCCTAATACACCCGAATATGAAGGGTTCTCCTCGATACGCCTAAGCGATGTTAGGGATGAAGGTTTTATTTGTATATACGGCTCAAGACTTTTTAGAGTTGTATGCGATAAGCTTTGTAAGCATGCAGGCTTTATTCCGAATATCGTATTCGAGAGCGACAATCCGTCTGCTGTAATAAATATGATAGCATCTAATATAGGCGTAGGCTTTTTCCCCGAATTTTCTTGGGGCAAGGTCGATAATAAGAATATCAAACTATTAGCGATAGAAGATTTTTCTTTTAAGCGTGATATAATCATCACCCTCAAGCAAAGAAGCGAAAAGCACATTGCCGATTTCTACCGTTTTCTTATCGACTACATAAACAAGCTTGCCAAATAACCATTATTGAGCTTAGTAAAGTACTTAAAACTATACATTATCACCAAGTAATCAATGACGGCGGACGGAGATTCACCAGTAGTATAGGACGGGGAGTGGAAATACCAAATTTACATCCCCTTAAAAATAACGAAGTATTTTGAAAATGCGGATAGTATTCACAGAGAGTGCGAAAATCCGAGAAAGAAAGTTTACGGATTTGAGTACAAATAAGTTTTATATTTTGCTTTAATGAGGCTTTGGGAGACCGAGCCTCATATTTTTATTAAAAAATCTTCAAAAACGGTGCTATCGCAATGTTTTATATTGACCAATCGCAAATTTTGTGGTTATTATATTATTCTTTTTTGTAAAAACGAGGTGCAAAATGGTTAGTTACAAAAAACTATGGAAACTGCTAATTGACAAGGATTTGAAGAAAAAAGACTTGGCACAAATTGCAGAATTGAGTACCTACACATTTCAAAAACTCAATAGAAACGAAAATGTGAATACGGATACTTTGACAAAGATTTGCAAAGCGTTAAATTGTACTTTTGACGATATTATGGACATTGTTCCTGATTCGGAGGATTGATATGCCAAAGATAATGGAAATAATCGAAAAAGAAACTAAAGGTAAAAGTTATCATACCTATAAATACAGTTAAGTAAAATGGGGATTGTGGACACACTGAATCTATATATTCATTTTCCTGATATGGTGGATATATCTCTTATTTTACATACTTGGAACACGATGAAGCTCTTTGTAATCAAGTGCTTAAAAATCTAATCAAAATTAAAGGTGGGAGTTTGTAGCTTTCACCTTTTTTTAATATGTCGTATAATGAATGATTTTTAACAAAATCTAAAAATCTTTCAGTAGAATTGAATAAAACTGTTGACAAGCGAAAAACTTTGCAGTATTATATAGTCGAGGTGATGAAGATGATACAAAGAGAACACTATATTGAGCAAGTTCGCCCTTTTTATGAATCCGATTTAATCAAAATCATTACGGGAATCCGTAGGTGCGGTAAATCGGTCATTATGGAGCAAATCATTAAGGAAATAGCAGAAAAGACGGACAACATCATTTATCTTAATTTTGAGGATAAAAAAGTATCTGCAAATATAACAAATGCCGATAAGTTAATTTCCTATGTAGAAGAAAACAAAAAAGACGGAAAATGCTATTTATTCTTTGATGAAATTCAAACGCTTGACGGTTGGCAAGACGCTTGTAAAACATTAAGATTATATAATTATTCTTTGTTTATTACAGGCTCAAATTCCAAACTTTTATCGGGCGAGTTTACAAAAGAACTGTCGGGAAGATATGTTGCATTTCGTATCAGACCTTTCATTTACAAGGAAATTGCAGAGTATTGCAAAGAGCTTGGAAAAGAAGTTTCGGTTACAGACTATCTTGTTTGGGGTGGTTTCCCTAAACGGTTTGAGTTTAATTCTTCCGAAGCGCAAAGTAGATATTTGAATGATTTAGATGACACAATCGTTATCAATGACTTAATCAGACGCTACAAGATACGCAAAGAAAGTTTGTTTAAGAGCTTGGTAAATTTCATTTTGCGTAGTAATAGCCGTATTTTTTCCGCAAACTCAATTCGTGATTATATCAAACAAGAGCATACAAGTTGCTCGGTAAACACGATAATGAAATATCTTGGCTACTTGGAAGAAGCGTATATCATTGAGTCGGTTAAACAATATTCTCCTAAAACTAAAAAAGAGCTTTCGTACTATTCAAAAATATACAATGCCGATGTTTGTTTCAATTCTATCCGTTGTATGAACAATCGTTTTGACCTTACACATAATCTTGAAAATATTGTTTACAACGAGTTGATTTATATGGGCTACGAGGTTTATGTGTATAACAATAACGGCAAGGAAATAGACTTCTTGGCGACTAAAGGTGCAAAGCAATACTATGTTCAAGTAGCGTATAGTGTAGCAGAAGAAAAGGCATATCAAAGAGAGTTTAACGCATTTAAGAACATAGACAATCTTTCACAGAAAATCATTATCACAAATGATGATATTGACTATTCAACGAGCGTTGTAAAGCATATCAAGTTGAAAGAGTTTTTGATGATGGAAAATCTATAAAACAGTTAAAAATCCCTAAAAAAGTGAGCAGGTTAAGGAAGTGGCTCAAAGTGCCGTCACAATGCACTTTTTACCCCTTCCAAAAACGACAGAAACGGGATACCCGTCTTTGTTTTGAAGAACTTAAAACTGAATAAAACAATCATAATCCGTTGGATAACTTGGAGGGTTTGATTCGTTTCAATGAGACGAACAAACTCTCCATTTTTTGTTTTTAGACGAAGGTGGGTATCCCACTTCCGTAAGAATTTGTTTAGCCGAAAAATCAAAAGTGATGCACTTTTGAGGCTAAACTTTAACCTGCTCACTTTTTTGTGAGTAAAATACAGATTTTGGAGGTAAAAATGGAACAGTTAAAAGTAGTTGTGTATTGTCGTGGAAACACGCAAAAGGAGTTGAATTTGCAGTATGAAGAACTGCGGACTTTTGCCGAAAGGAACGGTTATCATATCGTGCGTACCGTAACAGAGTTTGGGAATTTAGACGATATGACTTGGCGAACTTTACGGATTATGGCACGATATCGGGAGTATGAGATTTTACTCATAGATACTCTTGACGTGCTTAATACCTCGCCCGAAAATATCACGGAAGAAATACGGTATTTATCTCAAAACGGTATTTCGGTTGTGTCTATAAAAGACGGAACGATTACAACCGAAAATCTACCCGAATTGTTCCGAAAAAGATTTAAGGTTATCAAATGCAAAAAGTATATAAAACGGAGGATATGCAAATGAAAGCGCAAAGCACAGAAAAAGAAAGAGCAGTCGTATTATTAAGAGCTTCGTCAAAGCAACAGACAGACCGAGAACACGACTTTGACATACCGCAACAAAAATCTATTCTCTTGCCCTTTGTCGATTCACAAGGTTGGGAGTTGGTAAAGGTATTCACAGAGGGCGGTGTGTCGGGATTTAAGGTGTCTGCAAATAACAGAGACGCTATCCAAAACATAAAGAAAATGGCAGACAATAGAGAGTTTGACCGCCTTGTAATTTATATGTCAGATCGCCTCGGCAGAATTGCCGATGAAACGCCTTTAATCGTTTCCTATCTCAATCAAAGAGGTATTATAGTGTTCTCCTATACCGAGGGTGAAATCAGTGCGAGAGACCACACGAGTAAGCTCATAACCTATATCCGCTATTGGCAAGCCGAGGGCGAAAGCAGAAAAACATCACAGAGAGTTTCGGACGCTATCGGACAAGCGGTGTCGGAAGGTCGGTATCGTGGCGGTGGGACTGCCTACGGCTTCAAAATGATAAACAACGGACGAAATAACTACAAAGGTAAACCGATACTCGATATAACGATAGACGAGGAAAATGAAAGCCCTATTGTCCGTACTATCTTCTATGTAATCCGAGAGTTGAACTATGGCTTTAGAAGAACGGCACAATATCTCAACGATAACGGACACAGAACAAGAAGCGGTGGTTTATGGACTGCTACGCAAATACGGCAGATAGTCAATAATCCTCTGTATAAGGGTTATTACGTGCTTAAAAGCAAGAGCGACAGAGATGAGATAATCTCTCCCCTTATGGAAAACCTTGTTATCATACCCGAAGAAGAATGGAACGCAACACACGAGGTTATCCGTAAGCGTAGCACTCGTCAAAGAGGTATCAAGACTACCACACACGGAACGATGTTATTATCGGGTCTATTATTCTGCGGTTACTGCGGAAGAAAACTGACCTCTTTCCAAGCCAAGAGCAGAACGATTATTATTGGCGGAGAGAAAGAACGGAAGTTTATCCCGAAATACCGTTGTAGCTCGTTTGCCTATCCGCAAGAGGATATTTGCAAGGGGCAGTCGACATACAGTGCCAAAAAGGTTGAAAATGTGGTTGTAAACGCTATTAAGAGGTATATGGCAATGCTCAACACCGAAGATGTGTCTAAATCCTATGTAGAACGAATTGACCGAGAAATAGAGTTTATAGAAAGAGAATTGGCACGATTGAGAGAGATACAAAGCAAAGCCGTTTTTGAGTTGAGTGCGTTGAAAGACGAGGTTGTAAAAGCACTTATAGGCGAAAGCGGTTTTGACAGTAAGATGTTGCAAGAACTTCTCTCTAAAATGGAACTTGAGGTAAAGGAAAGCACAGAACAAGTTGAAATGCGAGAACAAGAGCTTGCCGAACTGACCGAGCGAAAACAAAGTGCGTTTTCTCTCAATGCAAAAATGCAGAATTGGAACACCGATTTTGACACACAAGAGGTTGACGGACAAAAGGCGATGCTTTTCCAAGTAGTAGACCGCATTGATATTTTCCGTGACCGAGTTGAAATTTCCGTCAATATCAAGTTAGATATGTTCAAAAACGGCATATCAAAGAAACCTACCGCAATTCCTACGGGAGAATACTCTGCCGTAGGGGATGTAAATTCGGTATCGTTATCGGGGTATGTTTAGTAGGACAGTGGACAATTTCGGCATTAAAAAAGGGACTTTTTACAGTCCCTTTTTGGTTATGATTTTAATAGATTACTCGACAGGTTTTTCGTCAACCGGTTTCTCTTCCTTCTTTTCGCTATTGAGAATATCGGGAAGTTTTAATCCTGCCATGTCGAATAGATCGGTCATAGGCGGTAAGCTCTTCATTAATCCGGATAAGAAATTAGCGGTAGAGGTTTTACCGTCTGCGCCGTTACCCGAATCCCAAACGGTGATCTTATCGATCTTGACATTCTTGATTGCTTCAACCTGTGTTTTGACTAAGCTTTCCATCTTATCGGTAATCATTAAACGCATAGCAGCGTTTGCATCTCCGCCGGCAGCTTTAACGATTTCAGCGAAACCTTGTGCTTGATTATCCAATAGTGCCTTGACACCACGAGCCTGAGCTTCGAGTTTAGCATAGATAGCATCAGCTTCACCCTTTGCTCTTCTACGAATCTGCTCTGCTTCTGCTTCGGCATCGATTTCCATGCGTCTTTTTTCGATATCGGTCTTAACGATGACATCGGCTTCAAGAGTAGCCTTTTCACGCTCGGCTCTTGCAAGCTCTGCCAATTTTTCAGCAGAATATGATTCTTCCAAAGCCTCTGCACTCTTTGTCTTTTCGGCAACTGTAGCAATCTTGGTAGCCTCTGCTTCCTTTTCACGGAGCATTGCTTGTGCGGCAGCGATCTCAGCTTTAGCATCATTTTCACCCTTGATAGCCTCTGCTTCTGCCTGACTTACCATAATTCTTTGTTCTCTCAATGCATTAGCAGCACCTATTGAACCTTCCTTATCAGCCTCTGCAACAGAGATCTTAGCGGCATTGATAGCCTTAGCAGCAGCTTCCTTACCGAGAGCGCTGATATAGCCTGATTCGTCGCTGATATCGGTGACGTTAACATTGATAAGTCTAAGACCGATCTTCTTTAATTCGGTTTCAACGTTTCTCGAAACAGCTTCGAGGAACTTATCTCTGTCGTTATTAATTTCTTCGATTTCCATAGTAGCGATAACTAAACGGAGCTGACCGAGAATGATATCTTTAGCCAATTCTTGAATTTCGCTAAGTGACAAGCCGAGCAATCTTTCAGCAGCATTCTGCATTATGCCTGGTTCGGTGGATATACCTACGGTGAATCTCGAAGGAACATCAACACGGATGTTTTGCTTAGAAAGAGCATTTCTCAAGTCAACGCTGATTGATAAAGGTGTAAGGTCCAAGAAAGCGTGCGCTTGAATTACGGGAACGATGAAAGCCGCACCACCGTGAATACACTTAGCACTTCTTGCGGTACCGTCATTATTTTTACCAATCTTACCGTAGATAACCATTATCTTATCTGAAGGGCACTTCTTGTATCTTGTAAGGAATACGAGTACTATAGAAGTAAGGATAAGTACAACTGCAATAACTATTCCTGCGATAGCTCCGCCCGAAATAGACATTAAAAGATTAACCATTTATTATTCCTCCTAAAAAATTATTCAATATTAACTTTTTCGACGATTAATTCGCCATTGACGATATCGACGACCTTAACAATGGACCCTGTGGGTAACGCTTCATCCTTGAGTGTACGAGCATTGACTTCTATGTATCGCTCTTGAACCTCTAAGTTGACCTTACCTATGCCCGAGTTGGCAGCAGGTATTGTTAGATACACCTCGGCATTCTTTCCGATTGCGTTATTCATATTGAGAGTACCGTTAGACTGTAGCTTATTGAGTGCTTTATATAGAAAGCCAACGCCGATAAGTGCAATTACACCAACCAGTGCAGAAATGCAGATAGTAAGCGCCGTATGACAACCCGAAACATCCATTGCGAATCCCGTCCAGCTACCGAGTGAGAAAAATGCAACCAAACCTTTGACTGTAAATAGACCTACGCCGTCGCCGCCTACATCATCCATATCGAAATCACCGTCGCCGTCAATATCGAGACCGCCGTCACCGAATGCGTCACCTGCAAATCCGATTATCAATAGGATGATCTGGATCAATAATATAGCAGTAGTAGCTATACCCGTGCAGAACAGTATTTTTGAAAGTAACGATAAGCTTTCCCAAAACATTTTTTTATATCTCCTTAGATCAGATTGATCTGTATTTTTCACTTATTATAATATATACAAATTATGTCAATGTCAACATAGGTAGATAAAAATTTATGAAAACATAGTAAAAGTTATAAAGAATTAAAAAATATAC
>CAZUET010000019.1:0-17751 GCA_964619685.1 uncultured Christensenellaceae bacterium | reverse complement strand
ATTCTTGAAAATATAATATTACTTTTTTAAGAATAATTATAACAAAAAGGTATGCCAAACACGCATACCTTTTTATTTTCAAAAGTTAATTAATGTATTTAGTTATTCAATAAAAAGTGGTATCCGATCCTATTAAACTGGGCGGAGGGCGAAACCCGAAGTCGAACCAATAGGCGGTATCTAATTCCACAGTATTAAAGGCGGATACAATAACAAATAATACTGCTATCGTCCGCAAGATACCAAATTGTTGCACAATTTGATTTTCGTTACACTCAAATTTAGTATGACGGCGGTCGGTAATACACTATTGAGGTAAGACGAAAAGCACAATAACAATGGACGAAAATTGGTATGACAGCGGATTAAAGACGACAGTATGATACGATGTGTAATCTTTGCTAAAAAGTAGGTTCTATGGTTATATTATTTCTTTTTTCGTTCAATATTACGGAAACAGCCGTGTGATTTTTGTTTAATTTAGAATAGTTTGGTTGTTTTAAGAAAAGGGGATAATGCGGAAAAAAATGATTATTTAGTTTATGTTTTATTAATTTGCTAAAAAATGTTGTGTTTTATTATTTTTTATCCTATATTAAAAGGGACGATAAATAATAACGGTGGTAATAATGAAGGCTTATTTCGATAATGAACTGAATATTCTACTTAATCTCTGTGGCGGTGATAAGGATCCTAAACTTTTTGTTGATTCGATAAATGAGGAGACCTTTTTGCCTATAAATACCACAAATGAAGAGAATTTTCAGTCTATAAGCGATTCAAATTACGAGAAACTTTCGCTTATAAACGAGACTAACGTGGATAGTTTTCAGCTTATAAGTGAGCCGATTGAGAATAGTTTACCGTCTATAAACGAACCAAGAGAAGATTATTTACAGTCTTCAAATGAGCCTAATGGAGAAATTAGGCTTTCTCCCGACGAATTGAGAGAACAGGTCGCTAAAGAATCGGAGAATATCGAAGCGACTATGACAGACGAAGATTATGAAAAACTTATTCGTGAATACTCATCGGGAAAGACTGCTCACGAAATAATCAGCGAAAAGGAAGAAAAGGAAAAGGAAGATAGGCGTTCAAGAATTTTGCCGTTAGATTATGTGAATGTGTACGAAGAGGTCCTCAAAAATAAGGATAAAGCCTCTAACCCATCGGATGCACTTATTATATGTCTTGAAGAATTGGGTGCTGTCGATATTGAATATATCTCTGCACTGTGCGGAATGGAACCAAGAGAGGTCATAGCCGATCTTGAAACAAAAAATGCCATATACCAAAATCCTGAAACCTGCGGTAAATTATTCTATAAAGGTTGGGAAACGGCGGACGCATATATTTCGGGCAATCTAATGCAAAAATACAAAAAAGCCGAAAAGATGGCTAAGGATTACCCCGAAACATTTAATAGAAATCTTGAAGCACTCAAAGAGGCATGCCCTGAGCGAATTCTTAGCGACGGTATATATGTAACCATAGGCTCCCCTTGGATACCTGCAAGATACTATAATGATTTTTTGGTACATTTTCTCAAGATTCGCAAAATGCCGAACGGCGTAACATATGATGAAGTCTTAAAGCGTTGGAAGGTGAATTACAGCACCCGCGATATTAATTCAAGGTTTGACGTTATAGGTATGAGTGCGGTGGAAATTTTCGAGCATACTCTCAATAACACCCCAATCCGTATTACCGATAAGAAACGCATAAACGGTGTAGATGTTTTTGTACTAAATAAATCTCGAACATTGGCGGGACAAGAAAAACAAAAGCAAATGATAAGTGAATTCCGTGATTGGATATTTGCAACCGAATCTCGTAAGAAAACTCTCGAGGATATTTATTACGAAAATTACGGATGCATCACGGCACGCAAATTTGACGGCGGATTTTTAAGGCTTGACGGAATTAATCCCGAGGTTTCTCTATATCCACACCAGCGCAGTGCTATCGCCAGAATATTACTTACTCCGTCATGTCTTTTATCGCACTCGGTCGGCACAGGTAAGACCTATGTAATGATAGCCGCAGGTATGGAAATGCGCAGAATCGGTACAAGTAAAAAGAACATGTATGTGGTTCCTAATGCAATCATTGAGCAATGGCGTAAGGATTTCGATTATCTCTATCCTAATGCCAAGGTCTTTGTTGCCGATAGACGCAATATGTCCCCCTCAAAAAAGGAAGATACCCTCATTAAAATGCGTGACGGTGATTACGACGCTATAATTATTTCATACAACTCTTTTAAATCGATTCCCGTAAGCTTGAAGTATAAAAAGCTCAAGCTTGAAAAAACATTTAGAGAGCTATCCGTCCAAAACGGTGCTAAAAAATACACCAAGATTTTGAGCGATCTATCCGTTCAAATTGTCGAGCTGGAGTCGAAAATTATAGAAGAGCGTAAAAACAAGGTAAAGAATGTATTTTTTGACGACTTGGGTATAACCTCTATATTTGTAGACGAAGCTCATAACTTCAAAAATATTTCTATCGCATCGGACAGCGAATTATTGGGTGTAACTCGTGTATCGAGCCATATTGCCAACGATATGCTTATCAAAATAAACCTTTTGAGAATGCAAGGAGTTAAGAGCATTGTTTTTGCAACGGGTACCCCTATAACGAATAGCTTATCCGATCTGTTCGTCATGCAAACATTCTTACAACCGTTGGAGTTGAAGTTCTACGGTATAGATACCTTCGATAACTGGGCATTGATGTTTGGCGAAAAGACTGAAAATTTTGAGATGGACGTAGACTCGTGTGGATTCCGCATAGTGGAGCGTTTTAATAAATTCCATAATCTGCCCGAGCTTGCCAATATTTTTTCAAGCGTTGCCGACTTCCATATAGAGGACGATGATTCTCTATTTATCAATATCAATAGAAATACTATAGAAGTGCCATTATCGTCTTCGCAGCGAGAGTATCTAAAAACTTTGTCACGAAGAACGGAAAATATAAGGAGTGGCTCACCTGAAACTACCAAAAAATTCGATCCGACGCTTAAAGTAAATTTAGCGGTGAAAGATAATCTATTAAAGGTTACATCGGACGGTAGAAAAATGGCACTTGATGTACGCTTGGTAGACCCAACTGCTCAAGTTACCGAAAAGGATAAAATAACTGCTTGTGCCGAAAAGGTGTTTGAGATATTCAATATGAGTCCTACGCTTACGCAGTTGATATTCTGCGATATATCCACACCAAGCATAAAATTTAATGTATATGACGCATTAGCCGACAAATTGGTAGAGCTTGGCATAGATAGGTATCTTATAGCGTTCATACAAGACGGCGGTACGAGTGCAAAAAGAAGACAAACTATAGTGGATGCGTTAAATGATGGTAAATTCCGCATACTTATAGGCTCAACGCCTATGCTCGGTACGGGAGTTAATGCTCAAAAGCATCTATTTGCCGTCCACCACCTCGATGTACCTTGGAGACCTGCCGACATGATACAGCGTGAAGGTAGAATGATTAGACAAGGCAATGAAAATAATGTTGTCGAGATATATCGCTATGTTACAGCAGGAAGCTTTGATGCCTACTCGTGGCAGTTATTGGAGAGTAAGCAACGCTTTATAAGTCAATTACTATCAGGCAGTTTAGATGTGCGTGATGGTGATGAAATTGATAGTTTAGTTCTTCAGTATGCCGAAATCAAAGCATTAGCAATAGGCGATCCACGAATCAAGGAACGTGTAACTGTGTTCAATGAGCTATCAAGACTTAAACTTTTAAAAGCACATATGATTAGTCGCAAACTTGAGGTCGAGGCCGATCTCGAAGCGTATAAGCACGAGCTTGCCATGGCTAAAGATCAGCATAGAAGACTTGAAAAAGATTATAAGCTCTATCATAAAAACAAAGTGGCAAAATACCCGTTTAAAGAGCTTGGAGAAAGGATAATTGAAGAGTGTATGTCCGATAAGATCCGAGAGGGAATCACCGAGGTTGGCGAAATATACGGCTTTAAGGTAATTGTAAGCGCAGCATGTTGTCCCGAATATCCCATATTCTACCTTATAGGTAATTATGAAAAGTCATTTTTGCTTTATAGCGACAAGGGTACAATGCTTACAGCACACGAAGTAGCTAAGCAAATCGACAAGTATTTAGCCAATTTGACCGAAATAATCACTAACGTATCAAAAAAGATTATACGACTTGATAGAAATATCAAGCAAGCACAGGACGAATTGAACGATGGAGAAAATATCGACGATAAGATATTGAGCTACACCGAAAAACTTGAAAAAATTGAAGAAGAATTAGGAGTTTATGATGACTAAAGGCGAAAAAGTTCAAAATTCCAATATAAGCACATTATCTGTCAATAGACTGGTAGAATCCTTGGGCGATCTAATATCGAAGGCGGTTGAAAATAATATACCGTTTCGTGATCTTCCTGCAATAATGCTTTGGGGAATGCCCGGAGTTGGCAAATCTCAAGCAGTTCGAGCAATCGCTCAAAAGGTACAATCTGCTACCGCTAAACGCACCCATATAACGGATGTGCGATTGCTTTTGTTTAATCCTATCGATCTTAGAGGAATACCTGTTGCGGATGTTAGTAAGTCTTTCGCCATTTGGTTAAAGCCGAAAATCTTTGATATGGATCCGTCACCGTCGGTCATAAATTTTCTATTTCTTGATGAAATCTCGGCTGCACCGCCTTCGGTTCAAGCTGCAGCATATCAAATTACCCTTGATAGAATAATCGGTGAACACAAGCTTCCTGATAACTGCTTTGTTATCTCTGCAGGTAACAGGGTAACCGATAAATCTATTGCGTATAAGATGCCAAAGGCACTTGCCAACCGTCTGTGCCATTTTGAGGTAGAACCCGATTTTGAGAGCTGGAAGCGTTGGGCTGAAGATAAACAGATTGATTTTAGAATAATAGGATTTTTAACCAAACGGCGTGATCTTTTGACAACATTTGATTCGTCTAATGATGAGGTTGCGTTTGCCACCCCTCGTTCGTGGGAAATGGTATCTAATATAATTTCTGCCGGTAACTATTCTGATCTTGAAAAATGTTTTCCAATAATATCCGGTCTTGTGGGACAAGGTATCGCATCTGAGTTTATTACTTGGTGTAAAACGAACGCTTTCGTTCCCGATATAACCGAGATCGTTTACGGTGCTTGTAAGGAAGTACCCAAGACAACAGACGGATTACATGCAACCATTAGATTAATGATGCACTATGTTAAAACGCATATAGCCGATAAGCCGGGATTGGAAAATTGTATTCGCTATGCTTTGCATTTTCCACCCGATATGACTGCGGCATTTTTTAGAGAGCTTATCTCATTCGATCAAGAAATCTTTCGCAATAGAACGGTTGCAGATTGGATAAAAACACACTCCAAGCTTTTTATGGGGTAATGTATGGACGAAGAATTGCAGCGTGTAAAAATGCTTGAGCTATCAAGACGTATTACAAACATCAAGGTAAGGATGCTTGCCGAGCATCCTTTCTTTGGTTTGCTTATATCAAGACTCAATTTTGCTATAGATCTTGACTGTCAAACGGCATGCACAGACGGAGATACCGTGTATTTTGGTTTAGACTTTTCGTCGTCTATAGGCAATGACGAGCTTTATTTTGTGCTTATGCATGAAGTGATGCATATCGTTGCAGGACACTGCTTTAGGGGCGAAAACGCCATACACCATGCATACAATATTGCCGCCGACATAGTAATAAATAGCATTTTACTCGACGAATTGGGTCTTCCCGATATTTCGATATGCGGACAAGGTATAATGCACACCACCCCCGACGGTAATGAGGGAAGGTTTTATACTGCCGAAGAAGTCTATCTAATGCTTATCGACAACATTCCGATAATGGAAATCGGTATGGGATATGGGCTCTCGAATAATAAAAGTGGTAAAAATCCCGATAATAAGAATGGGGATAACAATCAAAAGCGAAAAAAAACAAAAAGTAACGGGAAAGACTATGATGGTGGAGACGGCTCAAGTGGTAGAGATTTTGACGAACAAGACTCTGATGAAGAAGGTGAAGGCTGTTTTTTAGATGACCATTCTCGTTGGGGCAGTAAGGGTGACTCAAACTATAATGAAGCAATCTGGAAGCAACGAATGTCCGAAGTTTGCGAATCGCTAAAAAATTCACAGCAATACGGTTCTGTGCCTGCTATGGCACAAAGACAAATATCCGAACTGCTTAACCCGACCATAGATTGGAGAATAATTCTCAATGACTTTGTTCAGCAAGAAATCAACGATTATTCCTTTGCACCGCCCGATAGACGGTTTTCCGATTCTGATTTTTTACTTCCCGATTATAACGAAACATCTGATAGGCTTGAAAACATATTTATTGCGGTGGACGCATCAGGTAGTATCATGCAAAGCGATCTAACTCGTGCACTTAGCGAGATTAAGGGTGCGATAGACCAATACGGCGGTAAGCTAACAGGTTGGATATCCTATTTTGACTATGCCGTAAGTGAACCTAAGCCTTTTGAAAACTTTGATGATATTCTTAAAATCGAGATGGCAGGCGGTGGCGGTACCAGTTTTATAAATGTTATTGCTGTAGCAAACCAGACCTTTAAAGGAGATCTTGCTTGTATTATATTTATCACTGACGGCTTTGCCGAATGGCCGAAGCCTGATTCGTGCTTAGATGTACCTATTCTTTGGATAATAAATAACACTGTCGCAACTCCACCGTTTGGTAAGGTATGTCGAATGCCCAAGCTCAAATGAAAACAAATAAAATACCACCATATATTAGTTATTTTTATCATAACAGTTTTCTTAGTATTGAATTATAAGAGATCGAAAAAAGCGATACAATCCAAATAAATAGCAACTTAACAAGTAGCTATGGCAAATATATTGAAAAATCAAGCATATAAAATTCTATTTTTTTCTGATAAAAAACGCAAAATTTACTCCAAGCGACCGCTATTCTAAGTAATAGCGGTTGATTTTATTTATTTTTTGTTATATAATGATACTACTTTTGTTAGTATAATACACCATTTAGGAGTAGAAAATGTATTTTTTATCGATATCGACTATAACAAATATGTTGGAAAATGCCGAGATATTACTGCTCGGTTTTGCTCTTTTTGTTATGATTGTCGCTATCGGTGTAATGATTGCTTTAAGTCGATCGATTTTAAGAGTTAATAACCTTATTAAGCGTATCCTAAGTAAAAGGACGGTTGGTGTTATTTTGAAAAATGATTCAATACCCAACGAAAATAAAGAAAATATTCTTTTAAGTGGGGGGAAATCTGAGAGCAATGAACTGATTGATAATAATGAGATTGTAGTTGATAAAGAAGATTCCGAGATAGAATACACGACGGAAGAGCTTGATGATGATATTATTGAAGATGAAGATCGTGCATTCGAAGAAACAATCGAAGATATAGAGGATAAATCGATAAATAGTGCGGATTTAAACGAAAGCACAAATAATGAAGATGATATAATCGAATTTACCGAGCCTATTGATGATACAATTATCGATGATAGTGAAATAGTAAGCTTAGAGGAAACATTTATCGACTTGAATATATCCAATTCGATAGATGGCGAAGTTATAACTAATACTGTCGAGCCGACCGTAGATATAAATGAAACGGTTGAATTGTTGGAAAATAAGGATAATACTGTGAATCGGTTCATAGACCCCACCGATGATGAAGGGGACGAGAGTGAAGCTCCCATAAGCTTTATGGAAAATGAGCGTCCTCCTGTATTTATTCAACCAAATGACGAAGGTATCTTTGATGAGCCTATACCGATTGTTTCTTATGAAACACCTATGGACCCTGAATTTATTCGATCGGAAAAGGCTAATTATGATGCTCCTAAAAGCCTTGAAGTACCTAAACAGTATGATGAAATTCCATTGTTTTCGGAGAGCTCATATATAAATACAGACGAGGTTGCGCCCGAATCGTTTAAAAAGTCTAACGAAATACCGTCGTTTAATTATTCAAGCCAACACTTATATTTGGCACCTGAAAAATTAGAAGAAGCCCGTATAAAAGAACCGAAGGTCAAAAATGAGAGTATTGTTCCGGAATTCAGCCGACCGATAAGTTCGCCTGACTTAGACCGTCCCGATACGCTTATTCATGGCAAAATAGAGGAAATACCACCGGCGGAGTTTATTAAGTCGGAAAGCTCGGATAGTGCAGAACCACCAAAATTCGATAGCGAATATTCCGAATATGATATAGAACCACCCGAATTCAATTATTCGGCATCACGCTTAGACGATATTCCTCAATCATTCGATGAAATAGCTAAGGATATTATTCCCGAAACAGTAGACAGCGAAGAGCCTGTATTTGTGGTACCGATTAAGCCACCGCCAAAGGGATTATATGACGAAGTGCCCGATAATTCGGAAAAGGTAAATATTGAGATAGAAGAACCTAAAATAGCTATTCCCGAGGGCTTGACTGAAGATGAAAAAAGGCTTATAGCCGAACAGCAGGCATTGCTCGACATGTTAAGTGAGGAATCGCTTTCCGAAGAGGCGGAAAATTACGATATAGTAGGTATATGCACCGACACATCTGCATTTACCGCATTTGAAAATAAACTGCATAACGCAACTAACCGCATTAAATACTATTACAGCGAGCTTAAAAACACCTTGCTATCTTATAAGGGAATCAAATCAAAGCTTACCAATGCAGGTGATTCGTTTAAGGTCGGGGGGAGCATAGTTGCGAGAATAACACTTAACGGTAATAAGCTTAGGTTGCACCTATCACTCGATCCGAGCGAATACAATAAAAGCATTTATAACCATTATTCGCTTGCCGATGTCAAGGCATATAAAGAGATCCCGTTGGCATTGGAAATAGCTAAGCGTGCAGATCTATCCACCGCATCTAAACTTATACAAGATGCTATGGGGAGCAAGCTTGTTTTATATATTGACCAAAAAAGAGAATATGTCGACTATGCGGCATATTATACCGATAAAGAAGATTAAAAGGAGAATGTTATGGAAACGAAAGTATGTGTATTAGCAAGCGGAAGTAAAGGTAATTGCACTTACATTTCTGACGGAGAAACCTCAATTTTGATAGATGTAGGCATCAGCTGTAAGAAGGTTGAAGCTATACTTTCCGAAAAAGGAATCGAAATGTCCTCTATAAATGCAATTCTCGTTACGCACGAGCACACCGACCACATTATGGGGTTAAGAACGCTTGAAATGAAATACGGAATACCCATTTACACCAACCAAAAAACAGCTATGAGTATAGATGTTCGTATGCATATCAATACGACGAAATGGTGTAGAAATGACTATGATTCCGGCTTCAAAATAGGAACTATTGAGGTAATGCCCTTTAGAACTTCTCACGATGCAGTTAGTTCGGTTGGCTACAGCTTATTGTTGGGCGGTAAAAAGGTTTCTTATTTAACCGATTTAGGCTATATTACACAAGGTGTATTTAATGTAGTCAAGGGCTCCGATATTGTGATATTGGAGGCTAATCACGATTTGAAAATGCTTACAAACGGTAGATATCCACTCGAATTACAGGCTCGTATCAAGAGTAATACCGGACACCTTTCAAATGTGCAATCAGCAGAGATTGCAGTTGAATTGGCTAAATCCGGTACAAAATGTATCATTCTTGCTCACTTATCCGAGGAAAACAATACTCCCGAGCTTGCTTGGGGCGTTTGTTATGATAAACTCGTTCAAAACGGCTTCACTCCCGGGCAGGGATTCTATCTATTAGTCGCATCTCAAAACAATCCAACCCCCGTTGTAAGTCTATGATAAGGGATGATAATAAAAAGCGTTATTTGGGTGTTTTGCCCATAGACGGAAGTATTGCATTTACAGTCGCAATACTTGGAACTCTTTTCATAAGTTTTATTTTATCGGTATTTATCCATGATAATAATACCCTTAACTGGGTATATGCCTTCCTTTCTCAGTCATTTTTCATGGGGACGGCGTATTTCTACACCTATAGAGCATGTAAAAGAGATTGTCCCGATTTAGGTAAATACAGCTTAAATTCATTCCACGCTTTGGGTTATACCAAAAGACCGAAAGGTTTATTGATATTGTTGTCCGTCGTTTTATCGATATATTCGATATTTGCGTTTCTTCCGGTATCCGAGTGTGTAAATCGACTTTTTAATATATTGGGATATAATCAAGCTCCAAGCTATGCAGACTATTCAAGCTCGGTAGGAGTATACATATTAGGACTATTAGGACTATGCGTATTCCCGGCATTTGGAGAAGAAAGCGTATTAAGGGGTACCCTTATGCGTGGATTGAGATCGAAGGGTACTATATATGCAATCACCATGAGTGCATTGATGTTCGCCTTGATGCACGGTTCTCCTGTACAGTTTATCCATCAATTTTTGATAGGCTTGATTATGGCTTATATAGTCATGCTGACGGATTGTTTATGGTATAGTATAGTATTTCACTTCACAAATAATTTTGTTGTTATCACCTGCGAATTTATTTTTGAACAGATAGGCTTAAACTTGGTATTTCCTTGGTGGGTATTTCTTATATTCTTCGTGCTTGGCTTGGTGGGCGTAGTAATGACTATATGGCTATTCACTCGCATTGCTACTGCTAATACCGACTTCAAGGAGCGTCGTAATCGATTAGTCGCTGAAAAGGGTAAGGTTAAGGGTACGATACAAGCACTATTCGATACCTCCGATTATAAGTATAACGGCTACGATAAAAGAGATAGCTTTCCGGTTATGGTGGCACTGTTCATAGTATTATCGATTTGGATACTAAATACAGTATTAGGTTGGGTGCAATTATGATGAATAAGATTAATTTTTCAAGAAGAACAAAGTTGACTGTCGCATATGGTGCATCGATGATTGGATTATCACTGTTGAACATATTGCTCAATGTGTTGCCTCTTCAGTTGTCTAATAACTCGCTGAATACGCTGTTCTCTCTATTATCGCAAATATTCTGTATGGGGCTACTCCCCTTTGTTTTATCAGTTTTATTGACTAAGGAAAAAAGTGAGAGTATTCCGGATGCATCTAAGAGATTGATGACCGACTTTGGTTATACAAAGGGCATTAAACCTATTCAGTGGCTTATTTTGATACCTATGACGGTAAGCTTTTATTTGCTGACACGCTTAATGAGTACCATTACTGTATTTTTCTTGTTGATATTCGATTTTCAAATACCTGTATCGGCAGGAACGATATATCAAGGTCCGTTGGATCTTGTTAAATGGATAGCTATAACCGCACTTCTTCCGGCAATATTTGAAGAGTTTTCACATAGAGGACTTGCTATGAATGCTATGAAGGATAGGGGCAATGAAGCAACACAGGTATTCTTGTCGGCATTGCTTTTTGCTCTGATGCATACTAATGTCATTCAATGCTTCTACGCTTTTGTCGGCGGATGTATATTCGGATATATCGCAATGAGATCGCATAGCATCTATCCGTCGATGGTGTTACACTTCGCAAATAACGCATTTGCTTGTATCGAAGAGTATTCCTCACAGTACCCTAACAGTATATTCGGTTTTATCGAAACAATAAATGATTTTTGGTCAAAAAATATCGGTACATCCTATTTATTTATAGCCGTTTTAGTGCTTAATGCTGTTTTATTCGTATACCTATTCACAATGTTTATCAAAACGGGTGAACAAAGAGAGGCGGTAACAAGCGTTTCATTCAGTAATTATGCAATGGTCTTACAAAAACGCAAGCTACAAAAGAAAAATATTGCAATTCCTGAAATGGCGGCTCAGCAACAAAAACATAAACCTAAATACGAGATAGATATCGATATATTTAGACCGGACGGAAAGTCTATGCTTGTGGATAACTTTGTGCTGTATGGCGTTATTACGATGTGCGGATTGATGACGCTATTTACCTTCGTTTGGGGTATTTTACGATGAAAATAAACATAGTTGCAGTAGGTAATTTAAAGGATCAATACTGGAAGGACGCCTCAAACGAATACCTTAAACGCTTAAAACGATTTGCAGAAGTCAATGTTTACGAGGTTGCCGAGGAAACCGTTCAAGAAACGCAATCTGCCATTGAATCGGCAAAGATGAAAGAGGGTAAACGCATCCTTCAAGCTACAAAGGGTAAGATTTATTTACTTGCGCTTGACGGTACACAGATTTCGAGTGAGGACCTTGCAGGGCTTGTCAAAGAAGATCTTGATCATGGACAGGTTATGACCTTTGTTATAGGCGGTTCATACGGAACATCGAAGGAAGTGTATGACCATGCACAACGAAGGATCGCTTTCGGTAAAATAACATTTCCGCATAGATTGATGCGTGTCGTTTTATTAGAACAACTCTATCGTGCATTTACCATCATTAATAAAGTAAATTATCATAAATAAGAACCCTTAGTCATGGTGTGCCGTATACTTAGGTATGTACGGTTACATCGAATTAATGAGCGATATTAAAGAACTTGCGGTTCCTATCGGTAGATCTCTACTTGGACGAAGCATCTATGCAATTCGTAACGGCGTTGGCGGAATATTGATACAAGGTGCAATTCATGCAAGAGAGCATATAACTGCCTACATTACCGCTCAAATGGCACTTTATAATGCTCGACACCATATACTTCATAACGCCTGTTTTATTCCGTTGGTCAATCCCGACGGAGTGGAATTAAGTATAAGGGGACTTGATAGCGTTCCCGAGGAATACCGAGCAAATTTATTAAAAATTAATGGCTATTCTAACGATTTTTCGCTTTGGAAAGCAAATGCTCGGTGTGTGGATTTAAATCTCAATTTTAATGCCGATTGGGGTAAGGGAAAGGGCAATTTGACCTATCCTGCACCGCAAGGCTATATAGGTGAATATCCCGAAAGCGAGTCGGAAGTAAAAGCCCTTATCGGAATGCTTAATGAAGGCTTTTATCTTACATTGAGCTTTCATGCAAAGGGTGAAGAATTGTATTACGGATACGGCGATTTCGATCCCGATCCGATACTTACCACAAGAATTTCCGCTGTTCTCGGTTACCCCGCAAAGAAGACCATCGGAAGTACGGGCGGATTTAAGGATAGGTGCGTGCTTATCAATAAAATACCGTCTTATACCATAGAATTTGGAAATGATGCCAAAGCATATAACGCTCTTTATGAGGATAAGGATAAATTGGTCGAGTTGTCCGTTAAGCTTTTAGAGCTATTAGCCGATTATGACAGATGAATTGATTGAACAATACATGCAAATAGCCCTTGAAGAGGCAAGGGATGCTTCCTTAGCAGACGAGGTTCCCGTAGGTGCGTTGATAGTTCGCAACGGCGAAATCATAGCACGAGCTAATAACCATAAGGAGCGTGCAAATTGTGCCGTTAGGCATGCCGAGATAGAGGCGCTGGAAACGGCTACAAGGATAGTTGGTAATTGGTACCTTGATGACTGCGAAATGATAGTTACCTTAGAGCCGTGCGTAATGTGTGCAGGTGCAATAATGCTCTCACGCTTAAAAGCTGTTTACTTTGGTGCATTCGACCCTAAATCGGGAGGGTTTGGCGGATTGTATAATCTTGCCGAGGATAAAAAGCTGAACCACAGGCTTACGGTAAAAGGCGGTTATTTGGAAAAGGAATGCGGAAAAATACTTAGCGATTTTTTCAAAAATAAAAGAAATAATAAGAAATAAAAGCCTTTAAATTGCATAGAGTAAAGTATGCGATTTAAGATTATTAACAAGATAACTGCCGAAGATATCGTTCTTGCCGGAAGATATGCATCCGAGTGGACAAATAGCACTCTCTACACGCTAAATAAGGGAAACGATTTTATTCTGTATGTAGATAAATTTGCTCCCCTAATTACAAAATCTGCTCTTATCAAGGTGGCTACATATCTCGGTAAAAACCGCTTGCATAAAGCGGTATTTGACTTTGGTAGCCTTATAAATCCCGACGGAGAAGGTGCCGTTTTTGAAAAAGGTTTATCAACTATTGGCTTAACTGATAAAAACGCTCGAACAATCGAGCAAATGCTATACCGAAGGATCGCAAAAAAGCATCGGTCAAACGGCGTCGGTATAATGGATTGCGACAGCACTTTTATTGATTACGGTGTTGAGATAGCTCCGTCTTGTACGGTTTATCCCTTTAACATAATAAAGGGCAATACCGTCATAGGAGAAAATACCGTGTTATATCCGTCAAATATGATAGAAAATAGCACGATAGGTTCGGGATGCTCTATAAAATCGAGTTATATTACCGATAGCAGTATAGGAAGCTCTACGACGGTAGGTCCGTTTGCTTACCTTCGACAAGGAGCGAGCATAGGCTCTAATGTGCGTATAGGCGATTTTGTAGAAATTAAAGGCTCGACCCTTTCGGACGGCGTCAAAGCGTCACATCTTGCCTATATCGGAGATGCTAAGGTGGGTAAGTGCGTAAATGTGGGGTGTGGCACGGTATTTGCAAATTATGACGGCGTGAATAAGCACAAAACGGTGGTAGGTGACGGCGTTTTTATAGGATGCAATGCTAACCTCATAGCTCCGCTCACAATAGGCGATAATGTGTTTATTGCAGGCGGTAGCACCATAACCGATGATATTCCCGACAATGCATTTGCCATTGCTCGTGAAAAACAGATAAATAAACGACGAAAATAGTAAGACCTTAAGGTCTAAAGGAGATAAAATGCTTATAATAGTGGGACTGGGTAATCCCGGATTGACCTATAAAAATACAGTTCACAACATGGGCTTCGATTGTGTGGACGAGCTTGCCGATATGCTCGGTACCTCTTTTAAAAAGAAGGATTGTCAGGCCAAAATTGCCGAAGTTTTTATCAAGGGCGAAAAAATAATTTTGGCTAAGCCTCAAACATATATGAACAATTCGGGCGTTAGCGTCAAACAGCTAATGGGTAAATACGGTGCTAAGCCCGAAGATGTTATAGTGATATTCGACGATGTTGCACTTAACGAGGGTGCATTAAGAATAAGAGGAAGCGGTTCGGGCGGATCCCATAACGGTATGAAGTCGGTCGTATCTCTTTGTGGCGAAGGTGTAGCGAGATTGCGTATAGGTGTCGGTGCACCTCCTGAAAATGTTCCATTGATGAACTATGTATTATGTAAGCTTTCGGGGGATAAAAAGAAAAATCTTGCCCTTACTACGAAAAGAGGCGCAGAGGCGCTCGAGGAGTATATTGCTACTCGCAGTATAGATGCGGTAGGTAACAAATTTAACGGAACAAAATGACGGATAAGATAAACCTTTCACAGCTCAATAGCCTTTATCAAGATATAGAGGATTCGTGTACAGTACTCGATAAAACGGTGGTCAGTAAGATAGCTTTTGGACATAAATTGCATTTATGTTCCTTTTTGTCTAAAAAACTGATGTACGTGGCACTTGAAGATAACATTCAGCAAATTTCAAGGGAATTATCACAGTTAGGACTTAATACACTTATTCTTCAACCTGTATATGATGTTATTCTTCACCGTAGAACCACCAACTTAACGGCGGTCGGCAGTAGGATTAAGACACTGAAGGATATTTCAAGCGGAAACTTCGATGTGCTTTTAGTTACACCAAGGGTGCTTTTACAGTATTTGCCCGATAAAAATATTTTTGATAAGTCGTTCATCACTATTAAAGAGGGCGACGAATACGATATTGATGGTATAATCGATAAGCTTGCTTCTATGGGATATAAAAAACAGCCCATAGCCGACGAAAAGGGTTCATTTTCATCTAAGGGCGATGTTCTTGATATATATCCTACCGATGCCGATATGCCTACGAGGATATTATTTGATTTCGACACCGTTTCATCTATAAAAAGCTTCAATCCGGATACCATGCAGGGTACAGCCAAGCTCGATTCGGTAACGGTATTGCCTGCTACCGATATGCTCTATGATGCCGAGCCTGACCAAATAATGCACGATATCCAAGCGTCAAGACGGCTACAAAACGCAAAAGCAAGTGCAAGAACGGGCGAGATTCTTGCCGATATCGAAATTAAGCTACATTCTAATAAGTACGATCCGTCGCTTAATTGGATAATTCCTTTTATTGCGGACAAGCTTTCCACCATATTTGACTACTTGCCGAATGATATTTTGATAGTCATGGACGAGCCGAGCGATATATTCGATTATCTCGATCTTACCGCTCATACCCATAAAGAAAGAGTTACCGCACTAACAAAGGACGGTGACGCTCTTTCTATTCATGTCAACTCTATAGTTGCTATGGATAAGGTTAGCTCTAAGCTTAATAGTTTCCACCAGCTTGGATTTAGTACACCGACGCCCTTTGGTGTGTCTGACATTAATAAGGGCTGTTTTCTTGTAAATTCGACCCCTGTGCCTGACTTTTTTAAGGATAGTGCCTTAATGGTCAAGGATGTTTCGGAATATACATCACGTGGCTGGGCAGTCAAGATCTTCTGCGGTAGTCAAAGCAATATAGACGTTATGAAGAGCTTCTTGGGCGAGCTATCTGTCATCTACTCGGACGAGCCTCTTGATAGGGGATTTTTGTATCCCTCTGCAAAGGTTGCAGTGCTGGGTATGCAGGATCTTTGCTTGACAAACTTCACAGCGACAAAAACGCAAATTAAACGCCGTACCGTTGCTCCTAAGGTGGGCGATTATGTTGTTCACGAGGAATACGGCGTGGGTAAATGCTTAGGAATTCAGCATCAAAAAACCTATGTTGGCGAAAAGGACTATCTCGTGCTTGAATATGCAAAGGGCTCTAAGGTTTTCGTTCCTGTTCAGCAAATGGATATCCTTGAATTGTATGCAGGCGGTGAAACAGAACCAAAGCTATCCGATATAGATAAGGGCGATTTTGAAAAGCAAAAGGCAAAGGCGAGAGCGAGCATCAAAAAGCTTGCCTTTGACTTATTGGAATTATATGCAAAGCGTGAGCAGTCTAAGGGTTATAAGTACCCATACGATAGCACGCTAATGAAAGAATTTGAGTCATCATTCGAGTTTGAGGAAACTCCCGATCAAATCAAGGCTATTAGAGATATCAAAAAGGATATGGAAGACGGTAGGGTCATGGATAGACTTATTTGCGGTGATGTCGGATTCGGTAAAACAGAGGTCGCATTAAGGGCGGTATTCAAAACTGTATGCGAAAATAAACAGGTAGCAGTATTAGCACCGACCACGATTTTAGCCGAACAGCATTTTATGACTATGGCTGAAAGACTGCAACCTTTTGGCATTAGAACAGCTTGTCTAAGCCGTTTCCGTACCGCTCAGCAGGTAAACGAGATTTTATCGGGATTAGCTAACGGCACCGTTAATGTTGTTGTAGGCACGCATAGACTGCTTTCTAAGGATGTATCTTTTTACGATTTAGGCTTACTTGTTCTTGACGAGGAACAGCGTTTTGGCGTAGAGGATAAAGAAAAAATAAAGACTTTTAGAAATAATGTCAATGTGCTTACCTTGTCTGCTACACCTATACCTCGTACACTTCATATGGCGCTATCGGGAATTCGTGATGTAAGTCTACTTGATACTCCACCTAAGGGAAGAAAGCCTGTGGAAACGATAGTTTCGGAATATACCGATGCTATTTTAGTCGATGCGGTCAATAAAGAGCTTAATCGTGGCGGACAGGTATTCATATTGTATAATAGTATAGAAAAAATATATTCTTTTTATAATAAACTGCAA
>CAZUET010000018.1:0-18154 GCA_964619685.1 uncultured Christensenellaceae bacterium | reverse complement strand
ATATAATAGAATTGATAGAATGTAATACATAATGGTATAATTAATGCGTAAAAACCAATTTGGAGGAATCTTATGAGAAAACTCAAATGCCTATTGTTGGTGATTTGTATACTTACGATCAGCATTTCGTCCGTTATTGGATTAACGGCATGTGACGGTGGCGTTGATATTGCGTTTTGTATGTCGCAATCCAACGAATTGAATGAAGCAATCGAGGAAGCGTTGCAGAAAGCATTTCCGCAACAAAAAGTACGGTCGGAAAACGCTAACAGCAATTCAACTACCCAGACAGACCAAGTAAATAATTTTATAACTATGGGCGTAAAAATGCTCGTTGTATCACCTGTAAGTTTGGAAGCATTGCAAAACCCATTAAACGAGGCCCGTAAAGCGGGAATTAAGGTCGTAGTCAGCGGTGCAACCACACAAGGAGTTGATTGTTACGATGCAGTTACGGTAAGCGATGAATTTTTGCTTGGCAGTTATATAGCTATGCTTGGTAAAAATTGGGCAGAAGAAAATATGCAAGGTAAATCGTTTGATACAGTCATTTGTTATAATAACGATTTTGAAGATAATATCAATCGATCAAATGGTATTAGAATGATAAAAAGTCCAAAGCTCAAAAATAAAGCAGGACAGTGGATCGATACACAAGGCAATGTTGTTTCAAGTGAAACAGAAGCTGCAGACAACCCTGCATATTGCTCACTGCTATCTACTGGCGGTAATCAAATATATGAATATGCAATGACGCCCAATCAAACGATGAGCGAATATATGCCAAGTATTAAAGCAATGTATCCAAATGCAAGATTGTTTTTACTGTACGGTTCTCTTGCTGCACCTACGATGAGTAATGAGATAGTTGCAAACACAACGGGTGCAAATCTTGACGAATATGCAATTTTCGGCGGAGGAGTAAGCGGTACACAGGAACCGTCTTGTTTACTCGGTTCACTTCCATCGGGTGTTGGTAAGACATTTAATCAATCAGGACAGACTGTTACAGGCATTAAGTCGATATTTAGAGGTGCTGTATCGTTTGGCGGTGCAGATGCGGCTAAATCGGTAGTTGATCTTTGTAAGAAGGTATATGAAGGTGAAGATGGAAAGGACTATGTTAAAAACAATGTCGAGCCTTTGGGTGTATGGTACACGGTAAAAGCACAGGGAAATACGCCCGATACGATTGCTTGTTTACCAATAAATGTTCCTATGGGTACCCCCATAAGTGAGTTTTATCCCTTGACAGCTTTACAAAATGAAAATATTGAAATTAAATGGCAAAACAAATAAGAGGGGCTGAAAAAATGATACTCGAGCTTGAAAATATATCTAAGATATATCCGGGTGTTGTTGCACTCGATGAGGTTTCTTTACGGCTTGAAGAAGGCGAGGTCCACGCTTTAATGGGCGAGAACGGTGCGGGAAAATCAACGCTAATAAAGGTCATCGCCGGGGCAATTACCCCTAACGGCGGAAAAATCAAGATCGGCGGCGGGGAATATACTAAAATGTCTCCCAAGCTTGCCAAGGATAACGGTATAGCGGTTATTTATCAGGATATAAATCTGATTCAACCCTTATCTGTTGCCGAAAATATATTTTTTGGATCGCACAAGGGCAAGCTGTTCTCAAAAAAGAAGCTCTGTATATTAGCACAGAAGCTATTTGATGAATACGGATTCGATATAGATCCGTCCATGTCCGTAATGGCTTTATCGTCGGCAAATCAGCAACTTGTAGAGATCTGTAAAGCAATTTCCAACGATGCAAAAATAATGATAATGGATGAACCTACGGCATCTCTTGCAAGTCACGAGGTAGAGCTATTGTTTGATATCATTAAAAAGCTTAAAGCGAAAGGCGTAACAGTAGTTTATATTTCGCACCGTCTTGACGAAGTGTTTGCGGTAAGCGATAGAATAAGCATATTGCGTGACGGGCAGTATGTTTCCACAGTAAAAACAGCAGAAACTACTCGTGCCGAGCTTATTGCCCTAATGGTCGGTCGTGAGCTTGGTGCAAGTCATCCACCTCGAGCAAATAAACCGAGTGAAGAGGTTGTCCTTAAGGTTGAAGGGCTTACGGGCAACAGTGTAGAGAATATCAGTTTTGAACTTCACAAAGGAGAGATCCTCGGAGTAGCAGGGTTGGTCGGTGCAGGGCGTACCGAAATGGCAGAGCTTATTAGTGGTAGCAAAAAGATAGAAAAAGGTACAATCGAAATAAACGGTAGACCTGTTAAGATCAGTTCGCCGAGCGATGCTATAAGAAACGGAATCGGGTTAATCCCCGAGGATAGAAAAAAAGACGGCTGTATAATTCATAATTCGGTTTTATTTAATACTACGCTTTTATGCGATAAGGACTATATGAGGTTCGGCATCATAAGCAATAAAAAACGCAAGGCAATAGCTGAAAAATACAAGGAAGCATTAAGAATTAAAGTTCCCACTATTCAGCAAAGCGTAGGTAATCTTTCGGGTGGAAACCAACAAAAGGTTATTGTTGCTAAAACAATGGCTGCAGATATGGATATCATTTTCTTTGACGAACCCACGAAAGGAATAGATGTCGGGGCAAAATACGAGATTTATCAACTTATGAACGAAATGACCGCCGCAGGTAAATCAATTGTTATGATCTCATCTGATATGGAAGAAATATTAGGCGTATCTGACAGAATAATCGTTCTTTACGAAGGTGAAATCAAAGGAGAAATAACCAAAGATAAGTTCAAACAAGAAAATATTTTAACGCTTGCTTCCGGGTTTAAGCTTGATGAGGAGGTTGTATTGTGAAATTAATTGATAATATCAAAAATAAAATTACCAAGTTTGGAGCAAATGTCAAGGGACAATTTGTGAAAGATGAAAATGGTAAGCTACCACTTGGAAAAACGCTTAAAAAAGCGTGCGTCCATGCATACAGAGAAGGTACGGCATACATAATATTTGTTGCCCTATTTATCTTATTTACCTGTCTTAATCCTACATTTGCAAGTGGAAGAAACATAATGAATTTGTTGCGTAGTACAGCACCGTATTTGATTGCAGGTATGGGTATCATATTTGTTATGATGACAGGCGGTATCGATTTGTCGGTAGGCTATATTGCGGCTACGAGTGCTTGCTGCGGTGCGATCATGATCAACGCAGGTGTTCCGTCGGGAGTTGCTGTTTTCATATGTATAGTGATTGGATTTTTACTCGGTTCTATCAACGGTATTCTTGCGGCTAAGCTTAAAGTATTCCCGTTAATTATCACGCTTGCTACGCAAATGGTATTCAGTGGCTTGGTTGCAGTTATAGCAGGTAAGGGGAAGCACAACATTGCGGTTGAAGATCAATGGCTTAACACGGCACGATTTTTAGACTTACCGGTTAGTTTTTGGATTGGAATCGTTTGTATATTCGGAGTTTGGTTCGTACTCAATAAAATGCACTTTGGACGCAATGTGCTTGCCGTAGGCGGTAATAAAGAGTGTGCTCGTCTTGCAGGTGTAAAGGTTGACATTGTTACATTGTTCTGTTATGCGATATGCGGTGCGTTCTTTGCTCTTGCAGGCTGCGTCGTTATGTCGGTGCAGGGCTATGCTGATACAACTACTGCTAACGGCTATGAATTTACCTGTCTTACTGCAGCGATCATTGGAGGTATTTCAATGATGGGCGGTAAGGGTAATGTAATGGGTATGGTCGTCGGTATTTTGATTATGCAGATTATCGGTAATGGTATGCAAATGGCGCTTATCGATTCAGATGCACAGAATATCGTAAAGGGAGTGATTCTACTTGCTGCCGTTGCATTCGATATAATCAAGAATAGACCACACGCAAAGGTTCGTATTAAAAAGGACATATTACCAGCGCAGATTTTATCGGCAACCGAAGATAAGTCTACACAGGAAGCGTCGGAAATAACTAAATAATAATATAACGGAGATAATAATTATGGATTTCGATAAAATGAATGGAAAACCACCTTTTGACGGAAAACCACCTATGGGTGCACCAGTCTTTAAATTTAGTGGCGGAAAACCGCCTGCAGATGCAATGCCTCCTCTTGTGGATGTAAGCTTTGTTAAACGCAGTTTTCTCGATGTTAAGTACGGCGATGAATCACCTGCACAGACTATGGATATATTTTTACCCGATGAGGGGGAAGGACCGTTTCCACTTCTTATACATATTCACGGCGGTGGATTTGCTGTAGGCGACAAACGAGATGGGCATGTTAAAAAGCTCTTGGACGCTATTCAAAAAGGTTACGCATTCGCATCGATCAACTATCGATTGAGCGACGAAGCAATCTTTCCGGCAGCTGTTCTCGATTGTAGAAATGCAATACGCTTTTTGAAAGAGAATGCGAAAAAATACAGCATTATTCCCGACAGAATCGGTACAATCGGCGGTAGTGCCGGCGGTAACCTTTCGGCTATGCTTGCAATGAATATTCCTAATGGCGAGTTTGTGGGCGAAGAGAGAATGACCTATGACCATTCTCCTTATATTAAAACTGCGGTCGATTGGTTCGGTCCGACCGACTTTTCAAAAATGGATGAACAGGCACTTGCAAACGGCATATCATTTACCGACCATGGCGAGGACTATTCGGCAGAGTCAAACTATATGGGAAAGCCACTCGGTCAGGTCGATAAAGATTTTATTGCAAAGGCTAATCCTATGAGCTATATTAGTGATCAAATGTGTCCTATCCTTATTGAGCACGGCACAGTTGATAAACTTGTACCCTATGCACAGTCGATAATTTTGTACGAAGAAATTGAAAAGAAACTTGGTAAGGGTATAGCTCGGTTCCATGCCCTTGAAGGTGCAGATCACGAGGATAAAATGTTCGAATCAGACGAGAATATGGAGATTGTTTGGGCTTTTTTAAAGGAAAACCTATAAGATATCATGGAAGATTTTGATTTTGTAATACCTCTTATTGATAAGAAATTGACAGATGCTATCGATGGAAAATTGATTGACATAGCATATTGTGATAGGTCACCCTCTCAAAAAATGGATATCTATTTTCCAAATGATAAATCGGATAAACCGTATCCTGTAATCGTGTACTTTCACGGTGGTGCCTTTATGAAGGGCACCAAGATTGACGATGCGTTAGAGCCTATGCTTCGTGCGACTTCGAGAGGATATGTTGTTGTGAGTGTAGATTATCGATTGAGCGGAGAAGCAAGATTTCCTGCTATGGTGTATGACGGCAAAACGGTAATTAGATATTTGCGTGCAAATGCAAATGAGCTTGAAATAGATCCCGATAAAATTGCTGTATGGGGTCCGTCATCAGGCGGTTGGCTTGCTTCATTTATTGCCGTTACTGCGTTTAATCCTGCTTTTGAGGATAAAAGCATGGGATATGGGGGATATTCGTCCGAGGTAAATGCTGTAATAGATTGGTGTGGTCCGACTGCAAATTTTCTAAAAATGGACGAAGAGTTGAAAGCAAGCGGTATCGGTCTTCCCGATCATAGTGAAGCAATTTCGCCCGAATCAAGATTTTTGGGAACACAAATAACAAAAGTCCCCGAACTTTGTAGACTTTCGGCTGTAACAACATATGTCGAGCATAATATTCCGCCTTTCTGCATTTTCCATGGAGAACTGGATCAAGTCGTACCCGTAGAGCAGTCGATCGAGCTTGCAGAAACGATTCGACGAATCGCCGGCGTTGATAGGGTAGAGCTTCATATTGAAAAAGGCAAGCCGCATCACGGACATCCGTGGTATCACGAGAAATGGGTCAGTGACACTTGCATTGACTTTTTAGATAAAATATTTTCAGTAGAAAATATAAAAAAACAGAAATAATACTATTAAGGTAAGGAAAGATGATAGATCTAAAACACACACCATTTGACCTTTCGGAAAAACAGGAAAAGTGGGTACTTGAAAGACTTAATAGCCTTACAGATAAAGAAAAGGTAGGACAGCTATTTTGTGTTCTTGGCACGATATTTGATAAGGAAACACTCTATAAGCTTACGCACGAATACTGTATCGGCGGTATACTTTTCCGTCCCGAGCCTTGTGATGTTATCAATCAAAGGTATGCGGATGTAGAGAAGGATATAAAAGTACCGCTCTTAAAAGCCGCTAATCTCGAAGAAGGCGGTATAGGTGCAATATCAGACGGAACCTTTTACGGTACACAGATGCAAGTTGCGGCAACCGATAACATCTCTTATGCCAAGATTTTTGGTAAATTCTGTGCAGAGGAAGGTCTGAGTTGTGGAGTAAACTGGACTTTTTCACCCGTATGCGATATAGATTATAACTATCGTAATCCTATAACCAATGTTCGCACATTCGGTAGCAATCCCAAAAAAGTCAAAAAAATGGCAAAAGCATATGTCGATACAATTCAGAGATATGGTGTTGCGGCTTGTGCAAAGCATTTTCCCGGAGATGGCGTAGATTTTCGAGATCAGCATTTACATCCTACAGTAAATTCATTATCCGCAAAAAAATGGTATGCAACATATGGTGCTATCTATAAAAAACTTATAGACGGAGGACTTTTGAGCATAATGGTCGGACATATTAAGCAACCTGCCGTAGAACAAGATATTTGTCCTATGCTTGAATATAAGGATTGCTTGCCAACATCATTATCTCAACATTTAGTAACAGGCGTATTGAGAGAAAAATACGGCTTTAACGGCGTTATTACCACCGATGCGACAATTATGGGCGGTTACACGATGTCTATGGAAAGACGGCTCGCTCTTCCTGCTACTATAAACGCAGGAATCGATATGATTGTTTTTAATACCGATTTTGAAGAAGATTACAGCATAATACTCAATGCTGTAAAAAGCGGTGAAATCAGCCGAGAAAGACTCGACGATGCCGTTACCCGTATTCTTGCATTAAAAGTAAAGGTCTGCTTCAATAAATCATCGATAGCACTTGCTAATAAGGCAAAAAAGGTAGTGGAGCTTGCGGATAATTCTGTAACCCTTGTTAAAAATATTGGAAATATATTGCCCATTACGCCTGAGCGCTATCCGGAAATACGGCTTATCCTTTTAGGAAAGGATACATTGGGCGACGGAAGCAGTGCAGTAGAGGTTTCGAAAAGAGAGCTTGAAAAACGAGGCTTTAACGTAAAGCTTTATGTTAGAGAGGATGATGATATGCATGGTGTGAAAGAATTGTCAAATAAACGGCTTACCTTGTATATTGCTAACGAGCCTACGGAAAGCAACCGAACTACGGTACGCCTTTCGTGGAATCCTAAGCATGCTATGGATGCACCGAGATACATAAACGAAGAGCCGAGCATATTCTTATCGGTTTATAATCCTTATCACTTGCAGGATGTACCTGCTATAAGGGTATATGTAAATGCGTATTCGCCGACCGCTGCAAATATATCGGTGGCGATAGCTAAACTTGCCGGAGAAAGCTCATTCAAAGGAATAAGTCCTGTAGATGCGTTTTGCGGACTTAAAGACACACGATATTGATCAAATTTCAATATAAAATCAATTTTTCAGGAGGAGAACAATGAAAAAGGTATTTAGTAAAATTATTGCCGTTGTTATGGCGATGATAATGATCGTTGGCGTATTTGCGTTGACTGCTTGTAACGAAAACAAGAATAACGGAGTTGACGGAGCATACACTGCGACAGTTGTAACTGACATGGGCGATAATGTGTTTACGCTCACCCTTTCAAATGGTAAGGATGCACAAATGGATATTAAAGCAGGCCCTATCAATGATTCCTACTTCGGTACATATACAGCTGAGGGTAACGAAGTATCTATTGAAGGACTTAATAATCCAAATAATCAAAACTCGCAAACACCCGGATTGTGGAATGATATAATCGATGCGGAAACAGGTAATTGTAAGGTTACATTGAATATATCCGATAATACATTCACATTTAAACCTACTGGAAACAGTTCGGTACTACCACCTCTGCCCACTACGGGAGATAATGTATTCACATATTCTCACAATGGTGCCATGGGAACGGACACATTTACGCTTACACTTGAGGATAGCAATGCGGTAACCATGCAAATAGGTAATGCTTTGTTTACAGACACTTTCAAAGGAACTTACACTCGTATAGATAACACTGTAGTAATTAAAGGTCTTACAGGAGATACTGTTATGGGTAAAGATGTTCATCCCGGACTTTTTGCGGATATGATCGATCCCGAAACAGGTGATTGTGAAGTAACTCTCAACACGACCGACAAAACATTTACATTCAAGCCTACAGGAAAGGAAAGCGATTTACCGATCGGTCCCGTTGGTGACGAAGATAAATGGGAAAACGGCGAAATTAAAAAAGCCGTTAAATATGTTTCAGACGGTAGTGATAGTCAAACTATGGATGTGTTTATTCCTACAACCACCGAGACAGCGTTGCCCTTGCTTGTAACAATCCACGGTGGCAAGTTCACGATGGGTAGTTCGACTATGATGAAAAATGTTTACGGATATTTTCGTGATAAAGGCTTTGTATGTGCAAGTCTTAACTACACTCTCGGCGAATCGACCTATCCGCAAGGCGTAATCGATTGCAAGACTGCAATCCAGTATCTTGTTGATAATGCAACGGAATACAAAATTGATACAAGTAAGATTGTGGTTATGGGCGAAAGTGCAGGATCAACCATTGCCTCGCTTGTGGCTCTTTCAAAAGCAAGCGATTTTAAGGCGTCTGATGCAGATGATTATACTTTTTCTGTAAATGCTTATATTGATTTCTACGGACCAATATCTAACGGAGATGCTAATATCGGAGATAATGTAGACGGTGGGGTAAACGCTTGGCTCGGAGAGGATAAGACGGCAGTAGATCTTTCCACTTATCTAACGGGTATGTTCTCATGTAAGAATATTTGGATCCAACACGGTGATGCAGATACAAGCGTTAATAAGGCTCACGCAGAATTATTCAAAGCGACTATTGACGCATACAACGAAGCTACAACTATTCCGCCTGCAAAGATCAACAACGTTCATTATGAGATTTTGGCAGGTGCCGGACATATGGATGATGCTTTCTATACCGAAGAAAATCTCGAAGCCTTATATGATTGGCTTTGCGACACTTATGGCATCGTAACGGCAGAAGTAACAGCGACATATAGCTACGAATTAACAAGCATCAATCCCATGACACAGAAGGAGATAACTGATGTATTCGAGCTTAAGCTTTATAGCGATGGCTCTTGTTCATTAGGTATTCCGACAGGTAACGACATGGTAAAAGGTCCGTTTAAAGGCTCCTATACACTTGAAGGAACAACTCTTACGGTTACAGGACTTACCAATATTCCTTCTTTCGGTTATGTATTTGTGACAGATGGAGGCTTTACTGCGACGGTAAATACTACTACTAATACATTTACACCGAATACGGTGGCATAACATAAAACAAAGTTTGCGACGGTGGTCGATATCACCGCCGCAAAATATATTATTCAGAGGAAATAAATATATGGTCATTCCTTATGGTATTATTGCCGATGTATGCGCTGTTGCTATCGGTGGTGTGCTTGGTGGACTTTTGAAAAAGGTCTTACCCAAACGCATTATTGAAAGCTTATTTATAGTTACGGCGTTTTGTGCATTCGGTATTGGCATCGTTTCCACAATAAAACTTTCTTCTCTAACGGTAGTAATGGTTTCAATTATTCTTGGTTGCATTATCGGTGAGCTTTGCTACATAGAAACAGGAATACAAAAGCTTATAGGCTTTACTGTTGGAAGGTTAAATAAAAAAAATACTGCCTTATTAGATACTCTTAGTGACGAAGAAAAACAAAAAATGCAGGAAGAACTCAAACTTAAAATTGAGCTTTTAGGTCTTTCTATGGCAATCATATGCTTTTCCGGTACGGGATTTTTTGGGGCATTAAACGAAGGGCTTGATGGAGATCACAGCATTTTACTTGCAAAATCGGTTTTAGATTTCTTTACCGTTCTTGTAATTTCCGCACAGATAGGCTATTTTGTTTCTGTATTTGCAGCACCACAAGCTGTGATCTTCTTAATTTGCTTTTTCCTTGCAACATTGATTTCTCCTATACTTACGCCTGAAGCGATTGCAAACTTTAAATCGGTGGGTGGCGTATTGACTCTTGTGATCGGCTACAATATGCTTGCAAGTCAGGTAGGCTTGAAAAAAGTTAGGGTTCTAAACCTAACGCCTGCATTCATACTTGTATTGTTCTTCTCGTGGCTTGTTACTTTTTTACCGTTTTCCATTTAAACTGCTATAAGCTATGGAATAGAGCTTGTTCATTTTCTATTAAAGGACGATGAAAAAACCGTCTTTGTAACTAAGAGTGAAAAGCTATATACGATTGAAAAACTAAGTGCAAGGGTGAGTTGTTTAATGTTCGCGTGAAGTCTGTATTATCGATAGGATATGTATTTTATACGAGAACTTTAGATAGAAATGCCCCTTTAATAGGAATGCCTTAACTTGTGCTGAATATAAGATTAGAAGCCTGATCTATAACGATAAGAGGATTATATATGATCAATTTTAAAAGTATTATTTTTGACTTAGATGGCGTTATTTGCTTTACTGATAAATACCATTATTTAGCATGGAAAAAAGCGGTGGCGTATCTTAATGTAGAATTTAACGAGGAAATAAATAATCGGTTGCGTGGAGTTAGCCGAATGGATAGCTTGAATATTATTCTTGAGAACTATCATGGGAGTATTTCCAAGGAAGAAAGGGAACGGATATGCGAAATAAAAAACCGTATCTATCGTGAAATGCTTGAAGATATGTCTATGAAAGATCTATCAAAGGATGTTTTAGATACACTTGTTCAGCTTAAAGGATGCGGAATAAAAATTGCTATAGGGTCATCAAGTAAGAATACGAAACTCATTTTAAGCAAGCTTGGTATTATAGATCTTTTTGACGCAATTGCAGATGGTAACGATATTGTAAAATCAAAACCCGATCCCGAAGTGTTTTTAAAGGCGGCGGAAAAGCTCGGCGAAAAGCCATGTAATTGTGCCGTGGTTGAAGATGCCGTGAGTGGAATCGAAGCAGCAAAGGCTGGCGGTTTTTATGCTATTGCCATTTCCGATGCAACGAAATCATTGTTAGCCGATCGCTCAATAAGTAGGTTATCCGACATTTTGATATAATGCCCGAAATTGGTACCACTATTAAGGTCGTTAGACCGAAGTCGAACCCATAGGGCGACGCAAAGCAGCGGTATCTAATTCCATAGTATTAAAGGCGGATACAATATCAAATAATACTGCTATCGTCCGCAAGATACCAAACGCCTACGGCATTTGATCCCTATTGCATTCGGATTTCGACTACGCCGTAGGGGAGGGGAAGAACATTGGATGTTCCGTTTAGCAGTGGACAATTATTAGTATTCAAAAAAAATTTCATTAGCACAAAAAAATTATTGCATTAATATAATTGTTGTTGAGAAGGTTTATTTGGCTTAACGGCGGACAAGAAATGCCGATAGGATAAGTAAGTTTTTACTGTCGAAATATAAAAAATTTTGTTAAATATTACTCAAATGAGTAAAAAGAATCACATCTACCTATTAAATCATAGCTGTCGCTATGATATAATGAATAGGTAGATTGTTTTTTATTATAAGGGCAAATGAATTTTTTAAAGCGTTGACCATCTCGTTAAGGTATAAAAAAATGAGCCCGTCGGCTCATTAATTCTGTTGTCAACACAACAGCCTTACGAATAAGGCATTCAGTTTTACATTTATTTTAACTTGCTATGTAATTTGGAATGCATCCAAAACATTTGTTACCAAAGACGAGTTTGAGGCATTGTTTTAGAGCTATGTAATTTGAAATGCATCCAAAACATTATATAATATCTTAGCACTCTTTTATAAGTTTTAGAGCTATGTAATTTGAAATGCATGATAGCAACAAATGTCAATTTTATAAGGGAAACGAAGTCTTATAGAAATTCGTTCGCCATTCACATAAAAAAGTATGCCTAAAACGCATACTTTTTATTTACTTCCACAAATTTTTCGCTAAGAAAAGTGACTATCTAATGTATAAAATTGGTCGGGGTGTACGGCTCACGCTCGGGTATGCCGAATTGCTCACGACCTAATGCTATGCTTTTAATTAAAAATGCCATATTCTTTGCAAGGGTACGCATGCTTTGAAGTCCTTCTATATCTTGTACAGCCTCTCCAACTTTTAAACCGTGAACGTTATTCCAATACTGTCCGGATACGATAGGCATTCCCGATATGGTGAAAAACTTATTAATCTCGTCAAACGTGGCAGTTGCACCACTACGACGAGCAGAAACGACCGCCGCACCAACCTTCATTGCCTTTGAAAACGGTGTGCTGAAAAACAGTCTTGTCAAGAATGCAATCAATGTGGCGTTAGCTGATGCGTAATACACCGGGCTACCTACAATTATTCCGTCACATTTACGAAACTTCTCTGCAGTATCGTTGACAATATCATCGAATACACATTTACCCTTAGTTTTACATATTCTACAATCGATACAGCCTCTAACGCATTCGCAACCTATCTGAATAAGCTCGGTTTCAATACCCTCGGCATTCAATGTACGTTCTGCCTCGGATAATGCTAAAAATGTATTTCCCTCTCTACGGGGGCTACCGTTGATCAATAATACCTTCATTACATGCTCCTTATTTTAACTAAAATCAAAATGCCCTTGTTGACCGATCTATGCCAAAATTATAGCATGCAAAATCAAATACAAGGGCTTTAATAAAAAACCGTCTATCTTACGATAAACGGTTTCATTCTTGTGATTAATAATCCTTACGGATATTGTCGCTGAACGGAAGTAAAGCCATACAACGAGCTCTCTTGATAGCTGTGGTCAAAGCTCTTTGGTGCTTAGCACAAACGCCGGTAGAACGACGGGGTGCAATTTTACCGTTCTCTAATAAATACTTCTTTAACTTAGCAGCATCCTTATAATCGATATAATCGATATGCTCATCATTGGAAGCTCTATCGATGCAGAATTGACAAACCTTTTTCTTGGAAGTCTTTCTTGCGGGACGCTTTACAAATTTTTCCTCATTACTCTTATTATTCATTATAATTACCTCTTAATATTAGAATGGAAGCTGATCGTCTATGGGCTTCATATCATCGATAGAATCATCGTCATCACTGCCACCCTTAGTCGATAAGAATTGTACTTCATCAGCTATAATCTCGGTTACATATCTCTTGGAACCGTCATTTGCATCATAAGTACGGGTTTGAATCGATCCGCTAATAGCGACCTTACTGCCTTTGCGTAAATACTTTGAGCAGTTGTCTGCTTGTCCACGCCATGCGATTACATTGAAGAAATCGGTCTCGCTGTTGCCCCAACGACGGGATACTGCAAGAGAGAATTTACAAACGGAAACATCACTCGTGGTTTTGGATAATTCAGGGTCTTTTGTAAGGTTACCAATTAAAATAACTCTATTCATGGTCAGTACCTCAACTATTTACGAATTACCATGTGACGAACAACACCGTCTGTAATTCTTAATTGTCTTTCGATTTCAGCGATCTGGTCACCGTTGATGGTGAAGTCTACTACGATGTAAAAGCCTTCGCTCTTGTAATTAATCAAGTAAGCATACTTTTTCATTCCAAGCTTCTTATCAGAAACGATAGTACCGCCAAGGGATACGATCAAGTTACTGAACTTCTCGGCTAATGCGGACTTTTTCTCATCTGTCAAATCGCAATCTAAGATGTACATAAGTTCGTAAGAATTCATTTTCTGTCCTCCTTTTGGTCATATTGGCCTTTTTCATACGAAAAAAGCAAGGTTTTGCTGAAATATTATATAACAAATAGCTATTTTTGTAAAGCATTTTTCAACAAATCGTGCTTTTATTTACAAAAAACACCGCATCACGATCGATACGGCGTTCGATTTTTATTTTTACAGATTAGCTATTATTATAGCGTAATAGATGATTTCCGCAACGAAACTAATGATAAAGCCTACCAATGCAGGAATACCGACATCCTTAGCTTTACGCTTATATTCCTTATTCCAAACGCAGTAAAGAATTAAACCGACAATAGGAAAAAAGAAACTGATAATTCTTAAGATAATAGGTGCACGTGCAAGTCTTTTTGACTCTTCTTCTGCTATATTTTTTTCATCTTCTTTTGATATTGAAGATAAATGCTCTTCGCCAAAAAAGTCGTCACCACCGCTCTCATTGGGTTCATCAAAAAAGTCCGAATCCGACTCTATAGCATGTTCACAAATAGGTTGACCGCAAAAAGAACAGAATTTAGCGTCATTCTCTATAGGACTGCCACAATGTGTACAATATTTCATACGTTAATTTCTCCTTAACCTAAATTATTAATATTATAAACTACATTTCATAACAGGTCAATATGCAAAGGTGTTTTTTTCAAAAATACTTTTAAACGCACAACTTCTTCGCATTCTATAGATAAGAGTATAAATAAAATGTGATACAAGTATCATACTGTTTTCGAACTGTATTTTAGACAAATGCTTAAATTAATAATAATAAATAATTGTTGTATTAGAAAAATCATTGTGCTATAATTAAAATGGATTATTTCTGTTTAGGAGAAAAATATGAATATAATTATTGTAGGTTTGGGCAATGTTGGTCAAGAATTGGTGGCGAGATTATCAAAAGAGGATCACTCCATAGTTGCCATCGACACCAACGAAAAGCGTCTAAACACATTAGTTAATCAATATGATATTAAGGGAATTATCGGTAACGGTGCAAACTTCGACATTCTTAAAGAAGCAGAGGTGCAGTTATCCGACCTCTTGATTGCATGTACGCCCTTGGATGAGCTAAATATACTGTGCTGTTTGGTTGCAAAAAAGCTCGGCGTCAAGGATACCATTGCGAGGGTACGTACCCCCGAATATTTCGGATTATTTGACAGCAGTGATTTCGGCTTAAGCATGATGGTCAACCCCGAATACGAAACAGCGGTCGGAATATCGAGAATTCTTCAATATACATCCGCTTTACAACTCAAGCCCTTTGCGGACGGAAAGGTCGACTTGGTCGAGTTTAAGGTTACGAGTAAGACAAAGCTCGACAATGTGGAGCTGAAGGATATTCAACAACATTTTAAGAAAAGAATTCTCGTATGTGCGGTAGAAAGAGGAGATAATGTAGTCATTCCTACCGGTAATTTCATTCTTAGAGAAAACGATAAGATATATATTATAACGTCAAATAGCGATATTAATTCGGTTTTTGAAGATTTATCCTCAAAGGAAAAACGTATAAAGCGAGTAATGATAATCGGTGGTAACAGCACTGCGTTTTATTTAACGAGCGAACTATTGAAGTTCGGAATGAAACTCAAGATAGTGGTAAATGATGTTGCTATTTGCGAGCGTTTGACCGAGTCTTTCGATAAAATCGAGATAATTCAAGGAGAAGAGACCGATCAAGCACTTTTGCTCGAAGAGGGACTCGATAAAATGGATGCCGTTGTTTGCTTGGGTGCTAATGACGAACAAAATATCATTATATCCATGTTTGCAAGGCACTTGGGTGTAAAGAAGGTTGTTGCAAGGGTGGACAATGCACCATACTATAAAATGCTTCAAAATGTCAATATAGACAGCATTGTATCGAGTAAAGCTACCACCGCCGACCAAATAACAAGATATGTTAGAGCTAAGCAGGATTCTCAAGGCGGTTCGGTCAATATGCTTTACCGCATAGTAGACGAGCAAGCGGAAGCAATAGAATTTACCGTTCGTAAAGACTTCCGTGGCATCGGTATTTCTCTAAAGGATTTGCGCTTGAAATCTAATATTCTGATAGCAACAATAGTGCGTAACGGCATTATAATCATTCCCGACGGCAACGATTATATGGATATCAACGATATCGTCGTTGTAGTAACCACGCATTACGCTCTCGACGATCTAAACGAGATACTTGGATAATTATGAACTACAAACTTACGCTTAATGTATTGGGATTTATATCGCTGACGGTTGCAGGTTTGATGATAATTCCCTTCATAATGTCTTTTGCATACGGTGAAACTTCGACACCGCTTGCATTTGGTGTGACGATATTGGCATTGGTAGCGGTAGGAATACCTGCGACCATATTCAAGCCAAAAAATAGAAATCTGTCGGCAAGAGGCGGATTCCTAATAGTTGCGCTTGCATGGATATATCTATCACTGATGGGAGCATTGCCCTTTACCATTTCTAAATATGTCCCTAATTATATCGATGCACTTTTCGAAACGATATCGGGCTTTACCACCACAGGTGCGACCATATTGACCAATGTAGAGGGTTTGCCTAAGAGCTTAATCTTTTGGAGAAGCTTTACTCACTGGATAGGCGGTATGGGCGTACTGCTATTCATAATAGCGGTATTACCTAAGAGCGATCCTACTATCGTGCATCTTATCAAGGCGGAAACACCGGGGCCCCAATTCGGTAAATTGGTAAGTAAATTAAGATTTTCCGCACAAATAACCTATGCAATCTACATCGTTTTGACCTTATTAGAGGTGGTTGCACTGGCGTGCTGCGGCTGTTCGGCATTTGATAGTTTTGTGCATGCATTGGGTACAGCAGGTACAGGTGGATTTTCGTCTTATAACCTATCTGTTGCAGGCATGAATTCGTTAGGAGCGGAGATAGTAATAACTGTATTTATGGTTATTTTCTCTGTAAACTTCAACCTTTATTATCTATGCTTAATCGGACACTTCAAGGATGCAATTAAGAGCGAAGAATTAAGAACATTGATAGGAATTTTTGCATTCTCATCGGTTGCTATCAGTATTTCGCTTACCATAACTAATACCGTTTCTTCCTTTGGCGAAGGCTTGCGTTATGCATCATTTCAAACTGCATCCATTATATCGACATCGGGATTTGCTACTGCCGATTACACCCAATGGCCGACATTCTGTCAGATAGTGCTGTTTATGCTGATGTTTATGGGCGGTTCTGCAGGATCTACTGCAGGCGGTTTGAAGGTATCGAGGCTTATTATAATGTTCAAGGACGGTATTAGACAGCTAAGGACCAGCATTTCACCTAATAGGTTCACCCCTGTTAAGCTTGACGGTAAGCCTGTTTCGTCCGAGCTTACACGTGGCGTTACGAGTTATACATGCACATACTGCTTGATCATGGTCGTTTCGTTAATACTCATATCACTTAATTCTCCGTCGGGCTTCGGAATTATCGAGAATTCGTCCGCCGTCGTCACCTGTATCAATAATGTCGGACCGGGCTTTGGCGCATTAGGACCATTAGGAACATTTGCACCGTATTCGAACTTTACAAAGATAGTGCTGTCACTCGATATGCTTATAGGTCGCTTGGAGATAGTGCCAATCTTATTGCTATTCTATCCAAAGGCATGGCAAAGAAATTAAAGGAGTTATTATGTCAAAAACCCCCGAACCAAAACACTTTAAAGTATTTAGAATAATCGGTTTCTCTCTTTTAGTGATAGGAATCGTTCTTATCATATTAGGTTTGATCATCGGTAGTGATACATTTGATATGCCCCATATGGGTATGCTTGTCCCGGGTGTGTTCCTTGTATTTTTCTCGATATCATTTATATTTATCGGATTTTCTCCCAAAATTCGTAAAATACAGATAGATAGTGCTAAGTATTTCCAAGAAGATAATAAAGAAGCCCTTACCGATATGGCAAATACCAGAGCAGATATATCTAAGGATGCTATTACCGAGGTTGCTAAGGCTGTTAGTGAGGGCATTAGGGATCATAAATATTGTAAGCACTGCGGTGCTAAGATCGATGCAGATTCTAAGTTTTGCAGCGAGTGCGGAAAACCACAATAACTAATTAGGAGGAAAACTATGACTGATATCGAAATTGCTCAATCTGTCAAACCAAAGCACATAACTGAGATCGCCAAAGACGCAGGTATAGATGACAAGTATCTGATTCCATACGGAAACGATAAGGCGAAAATCAATCTATCTATACTAAAGGAGAATGAATCGCCAAACGGTAAATTGATATTAGTTACAGCCATTACGCCTACGCCCGCAGGCGAAGGAAAAACAACAACAACAATAGGTCTTGCAG
>CAZUET010000017.1:0-18519 GCA_964619685.1 uncultured Christensenellaceae bacterium | reverse complement strand
ATAATAAATAGAAGAAATAAAGGAGATGATGACGATGCTGTTAAATCTTATATTCCAAGATGGATCTCTACAGGATAAGTTTTTAACAATTGTAGCGTATATCGTTACGATATATCTTGCCATCGTTCTTCATGAAGTAGGTCATGGCTTTGTTGCTCATTTAAACGGCGACGATACAGCCTTGATTAATGGAAGACTGTCATTAAATCCGTTAAGGCATCTTGATCCGTTAGGTTTCGCAATGATGCTTCTTATCGGTATGGGTTGGGCTCGTCCAGTGCCTGTCGATCCAAATAATTTCCGCAAGTATAAGAAGGGAATGATAACCGTATCGTTAGCGGGTGTCGGTGTTAATCTCATACTTGCCTTGGTGAACTTCTGCTTGCTTGTCGGAATGGGGGCTATTATGACAAGGGTGGAGATCGTTAGCGAAATAGTTGTTATCATAGTTAAGCTTTTTTACTACTTAGGTCTATATGGAACAATGATAAATGTATCGCTTATAGCGTTTAATTTGCTTCCAATAGCACCGCTTGACGGCTTCCGTTTAGTGGAAACATTGACTAAACCTGGTAATAAGTATGTTTCGTTTATGTATAAATATAGCCGTTATGTGTTTTTATTGCTTATTGCATTAGATATTATTGGTGATCGTACAGGCTTGCCGTGTAATATCTTAGGAATGTATATAAATGTAATACAGTCAGCAGTTTTATCGCTGTTTAGACTTATCTTAGGAATAGCTTAGGAGAACGCTTATGTTAAGACGAGAAAGTGAATTTATCGATGAAGTAATGGAGGATTATCCGTTTTTACTGCGTAACGGAGAATATGAGCCTCTTGATAGAATATTGGAAATGATAGATGAGAGAGATCTTGCTATCGAGGACCTTTTTATTTCAGATCTTACCTTCCAATATCTTGCGTATATTAGGACATTGGAAAATCTTGACGTTGAAAAAGCAAATTCATTTGCTTATTACGCATCGATTTTATTAGATCTCAAGGTTAGAACTATGATGCCTAAGACTGATGAGGAAACTTATCAGCTCGAAGAAGATACGAGTAGCTTCTTGGATATGCTGTCTATACGTAAATTGTTAAACGATATGCGTAAAAATCTTGAAAGCACCGAGGTCAAGTGTCGTCACTTTGTAGAACCCGAGTTTACCGAAGAAGATTGTAACTATTGTATCGAAAACTTTTCATTGAGCGAGCTTATTGAAGCATATCTATCCGTCAAGGAAATAGAAGCGATAAGGGGAACTAATAAGGTTGAACAACCTAAGACAATTGTCAAGGATAGATTTACCGTTCGTAATAAGATAGATGAAATTATTATAATACTTAAGGATAGAAAAGAGATAACCTTTGACGATATAGCTCAAGAGGATTATACCAAGAGTGAAAAAATCAATGCATTTTTGGCATTGCTCGAATTGTTGAAATGTCAATTTGCCGAGGTTGAACAGGACTTTATTTGCGGAGAGATAAAAATAAAACTATCTGAAAGCGGTGCGAATATGAATCTTGAAAAACTATTCTCCGCCGACTATGATATTTACGAGTTTGAAGATCCCAAGCAAAAGAAAAAGGCTAAGAATGAAGTCAAAGACGATGCTACTAACGATAATAAAGGAGAATAATCATGGATAATAATGTTCAAATATTAGTTGAAGGTGTAATCTATGCCGCAGGAAAAAGAGGCGTAACAAGAGAAACTATCTTAGAAAAATCGAATATAGATCCCAGTGAGCTGGAACTTGCAATTTACCAGCTTAAGCAAAAGTACCCCAATGACGGTACGAGTGGTTTAGTACTTAACGATTACGGCGAGCTACTGAGTATATCTACATATTCTAAGGTTGGAGAGCAGGTCGGTGACATTCTATTAAAGGACAAGCAGAAGGAGCTGACTGGCGTATTGCTGGAAACTCTTGCTATCGTCGCATATGAACAGCCCGTAACCAAGGGTGAGATAGAGAGAATTAGAGGAGTTAATTGTGATTATGCTATCAATGTATTGCAAGCAGCTAAGTTGATCTATGTATCAGGTAAGCGTAATACATTAGGAACGCCAAGAGAATATAGCACAACCCAAGAATTTCTCCTTCGTTTCCAACTTAAAAATATCTATGAGCTTACCGAGTCTGCCGAAATCCAAAATAGATTGAAAGCTATTACCGAAGCTTGTGAAGAAAAGGCTTTGTTTAAAGAGGTTCCGTCCGATTTTGCCAAGCTTGAGATTGATGAAGACTTTGCCAAGCTTGAAGAGGATGACCTATCCGATGTCAGTATGTCAATGGGTGCAGGAGAATCTGAGGACGATCTCGATGATGACTACGCACTTGACGAAGACTTTTCAGAGGTTGCCTCCGACGAGGATATCGGAGATTAAGATACCGACGATACAGAAGAATAAACTAAAAAAGGGCTTTAAGTATTACTTAGAGTCCTTACTTTTTAGTGCCGACATCCGCTTTTTTGTTAATGATCGAAATTGTTATTCCGATTATAGCGTTGATAGTAGCAAAAACTAAATAGTATATCCTTAAAGGAACGATAAGTGATAGCAATGCAGTAGAAATACTTGAAATAGCGAAGTATTTGACGGGGATATATCTTAGTTCGAGAATTATCGTTTTTATTCCTCTCTTTTTAAGCTTGATGCTTGGTTTGTTCGGTAATAGATTTTTTTCTTTTAGCAGTGAATAAAATTTGCGATAATTATAAACTGTGATAGAAATAGGCAGCTTATAAGATAGGTTTAACGCTTTTTTATCGGCATTATTCGTAAAAAGGATCACATTGTTACAGTTAATTGCTATTGCTTGACGGTAACAATCGGCAATATCTTCTTCACCGATAGACGAATATCTTATCTTATTCATTATTAAAGTACAGTCTTGAAGCATCAATTCGCCGTCTGTAATATTGGGGAATAACTTACGAATATATTCGTTGCTCTTGCTCTTTCCCTCTAATAAAAGATCTTGAATGAATGCTTCCTTAGTAATACGGTTTGAGTTTTTTCTCATAGAGAAGATAATGAATGATATTATCATAAATATGATTGCAGAAAGTATTCCCAAAAAGAAACTTTCGGTTATATAAGCAAGCATTCCACCTGAAACTAAGCATACCGCTATTGAGAGAATAATAATGTCGCTTTTCTTCATATATCGATTATGACCGATCTTTTGCACGATAATTCGCATTATGCGGTCGAAATACAACAAATTTTAAAGAAATAAGCGTATAAAGTGGTAAAAACTATTGAAATGCGTTAAAAAAAACGATATAATAATGTATATTGTTTTCTAAAAGGAGTAAAAATTGCGGTACGGAATTTTTGGCGGATCCTTTGACCCACCACATAAAGAGCATAAAGCTATATGTGAGCAAGTGCAGTCTGAACTATCTCTTGATAATATTGTACTTGTACCTTGCGGTAATGCACCTCACAAAAAGAGTTTATCTCCGTTCGATAAGCGTGTCGGAATGCTCAAAGTATTGTTTAAGGATAGCGGTTATTTGATCGATACCATTGAATCCGAATTAGAAGGCTTGACCAATACTGCGAGGATATTACCGCTATTAAAGGAGAAGTACGGCGATATCGTATTCATTATAGGCGGCGACAGTATGATCAATATGGATAGCTGGATAGATCCAATAACTGTAATGACCACTTGCCCAATAGCGGTCGTTACTCGTGAGAATATGTCGCCCGAGCTTACGAATATGATTACAAAGTATAGACAGCTCGGTGCAGAGATACATTTGATAAACTATGTTGGTAAGCGTTGCTCTTCGACTTGGGCACGCACATATGCAAGGATTGAATTACCTAATCCATATGTTACCGAAGAGGTCAGCGAGTATATTACAGCAAACGGCTTGTATTCGGAATATAAAGCAATGATTAAGGATGTTCGTAATATGGTAGATCTAAGAAGATTTGCACATACTCAGGGCGTTGTTATAATGGCGTTAGAGTTGAACGAACAGCTTAATTTACCCTATGATAGTGTATTCACGGCGGCATTGCTTCATGATTCATGTAAAGACTCGATGAGTTATTATGGAGATCAATCGTTGGAGGCGTGTACGCCATGGGGACACGGATTTATAGGTTCCGATTATGCTAAATCACATTTCCATATCAAAGATGAGGATATACTTAATGCAATTCGCTATCACACCACAGGGCGTGCTAATATGTCACAGCTTGAAAAGCTGATATACTTAGCTGATATGATAGAGTATTCCAGATGCTTTCCCGGTGTGGATGATCTAAGGGATATGGCATTCGAATCATTTGAAAAAGGATTTTTAGAGGCATTGGATCGTCAATTACATTATCTTACAAAACAAAAACAAAGGGTGTGTTTCTTGACGCTCGAATGTTATACCCACTATATAAATTACGATAAAAATTATAAGGAGAACTTAATGGATAAAAATGTAAAAGAAAATGCGAAAGTTTTAGCTGAGAAAATTGCTAAACTATTAGCTGATAAACAAAATACTAATATTGTAATGCTCGATGTTTCCGAAAAATCACATGTAACGGATTACTTTGTAATTGCTACAGCTAAATCGGTAACCAATGCCAAGGCTGCTTGCGAGCATCTTCAGTCAACATTGGAGGATGAAGGAATTTTTGTTACGAGAACCGACGGTTTAAGAGAAGGTAAGTGGATAGTATTAGATTATACTACCGTATTAGTTCATATCTTCTATGATGAACTAAGAGATTTCTATAAGCTCGATAAGCTATGGTCCGAGCCTGATGAGTCCAATGTAACTCGTTTTATGGGAGTATAAAAAATTTTAAAAAGAATAGGTATATTTTTTTGTTCACCGTTAATAATAGTAGTATGCTTGTAAATGTAGCTTATATCGAAAATATGTCAATACAATTCGAAGGCATTTGCGATTATCGAATTATCGACGGAGAGAGCAGGTTATTGTGTGCGGTAATATGTGAACCCGTTGTCATGCGTTCGGAGAGAAATAAAGTATTAAAAACAGTAGCCGAACAGCTTAACAAAATAAGCGGTAAGAAGGTATATGTAACAGCCGATCTCGATGTGTATTGCGATTTAGGTAGAAGTGACTGTGATTGTGATACACTAATCCGTAAGGTGTTATCGAGAAATAATGCGGTAGCAGTTTGCGGATCTTGTAATTAATTACAAATAAAAAACAGGCATGAGTGTTTTTCGAAAGGAAAGCACTCCTTTTTTATAGCGTAGAAATAAACAAAAAGTGCCGATTACGTTTGATGATTATCATTACGGCACTTTTTATATTATTATCATTGTATTTCTTTGATCAATTCTTTTAATTCCTTATCCCCAAATATCTTAGGAACAGGGTAGAGCGGATTTGCCTCGGCGTAAGCGTGCTTAGCCATTCCGTCGATATCCTCGTCTTTTATCGACCATTTTCCGCTTATGACCTTAGGAATATCCATTTTTGCGTTCAAATTTTCTATTGCCAATATAAAGTTGTTTGCTTTTTCTTCTTTTGTGTTTCCCGATATATGGACTGCGTCAGCCAATTCCGATAGTTTTTTATGTGCAGATTTACCATATTTTTTTAGCACTTTGGGCAACAATACAGAATTAGCCAATCCGTGAGGTACACCGTAATAGCCACCCAAAGCGTGTGCAATAGCGTGTACGTAACCAACATAAGCACGAGTAAATGCACATCCTGCTAAGAATGCAGCTCTTTGCATCATAGCCCTTGCTTCCATATCTGTACCGTCATCAAAAGCCTTTAAAAGATAGTCAAAAATTAATTTTACTGCTTCTAACGCATCTGCTTTTGTTTGCTTTGTATTAGATTTTCCTATATACGCTTCGACAGCATGTGTTAACGCATCCATTCCCGTTGTCGCGGTTGTTTCTTTTGGCAAATTCACCGTAAGAGAAGGGTCGAAGATAATATATTTAGGAATTAAGACAGGATCGTTTATTGGATATTTTTCTTGTTTATCAGGATCTGAAATTACCGCCGCCAATGTTACCTCGCTTCCTGTACCAGAGGTAGTCGGAATTGCGTAGAGCGGTGGGATTTTTTTAAGGATTTTTAAGTTTCCCTTCATTTCTGGAATCGTTTTATTGGGACGGGCAATTCTTGCACCGATAGCCTTGGCACAGTCCATAGGAGAGCCACCGCCAAGCGCCACAATACAATCGCATTTGTTTTCATTATAAAGCTTAACACCTTCTTCTACACAACTAATAGTTGGATTAGGTACAACGCCATCGTAAATTGTACATTTGATGCCGATTTTTTCAAAGTTGTAAGCAAGTTTGCTTGTCAAACCCAATTTTTTAGAAAGGAAACTGCCACTGACCAAAAGAACGCTTTTCCTATTATGAGAGTAAAGCCATTCGGGAATTTTATCAAAGGAGCCGTTACCGCTAATGGTGTCAGCTTTGCACCATTTGATACAAAACATTAAAACATAATATATTCCTTGATAAATTCTGCATCCGATTTTAGTCATAGCCTTCATAGTTACAGCCTCCGTTTCCTTTATATAGCTTGAGCATCTAATTATTATTCTTATACTACTGTTATATCACATTTTTTAAATATTCTCAACTATAACTATAAAATGTTTTGCAACATTCTTTTTATAATTCAATTCGATATACTTTTATTATAAATCTTGACATATACTGTGTTTAATGGTATACTTCAATCAATAAGGTTATTCTTTGGGGCGGGGTGTAAATCCCCACAGGTGGTATAGTCCACGAAGACTTCGGTCCCGAACGGGTGAGATTCCCGTACCTACGGTCATAGTCCGGATGAGAAAAGAATGAAACTATTTTAGTTTATTGCCCCGAGTTATCGGGGCATTTTTTTCAAAGAACGGCTTTAAATTCATTGAGAGGTTTATTATATGGAACAAATTCAAGATAATGAAGGCGTTAATAGTATTGTAACAGTCGACAGCAATATTCAAGATAACTCTGTCGCAGTTTGTGAAAACAAGGATCTGATCGAGAAAAATCATTTTGATAAGCCTACGGTAATTAAAGAAAAAGGAAAGAAAAATAAATTTTTTACGTCACTTAGATTGACTTATATGGCGTTATTTACAGCACTATCATATATTCTTTATTTGCCGACCTTTGAATTTAGTTTATTTGGGGCTGTACCTTTTTTAAAAATTGATTTTTCCAATGTATTTGTATTGATATCCGGTCTTACCATGGGACCGTTATCGGGTATAATAGTAGGGGTTTTAAAAGAATTATTACATGCCTTGACATTTTCTCAAACCGTCGGAGTAGGTGAACTTGCAAATATTCTTTTGATGCTTCCCTATGTTTTGATACCATCTTTTGCATATAAAAAGCATAAGGGGATAAATGCTGTAATAGTTATGCTATCTTGTGGTGTAATTGCTCAAACTATATTCTCTATTCCTATTAATTACTTATTGACATTTCCGTTTTATCTTAATATTTATACAGGTATGTCTTGGTCGGAGGGTATGGCATTTTATCTTGATGTATGGTATTGGGCTGTGCTTTTTAACTTGATCAAAACAGCCTTACTGTCTGTTGCGGTATTCCTTGTATATAAGCCGTTATCTAAGCTGATAAAAGCGACAAATAAGAGATTTAATGCCAAAAAGAAAGGTGAAAAAATACAAGAGAATGTAAATAACTCAAATATTATTGCCAAAAGCGACGAGTCGTTGTATAATTCTACTATGGAATATGTAACCTGTACTCAAGAACAAACTATGAATTTAGGCATTAAATTGGCATCTCAGCTTTCAGGCGGAGAGGTCGTTCTTTTGAATGGCGAATTGGGAGCAGGTAAGACCACCTTTTCTAAAGGAATTGCACTTGGATTAGGCGTTTGTGAGACGATTACAAGTCCGACATTTACTTTGATGAATAGTTACGAATCTGGAAGACTTAAATTATATCATTTCGATATGTATAGATTACCGTCGGGAAGCGATATCGATTACGGGTTTGAAGAATATTATGGATTATCTGACAGTGTTTGTCTTATAGAGTGGAGTGCGGCAGAAGAATACTATGGTGCAAAGGTCATCACTGTTAATATCGAATACTTATCGGCTACTGAAAGAAAGATCACGATAGAGGGAGTTTAATATGAAACTATTATTGATAGATACCACAGCGGATAGAATACTTGTTGCTACTTTTGTAGACGGTACCATTATTTCTAAATTCGGTTCGGGTAATAAGGGAACGACCTCATCGTCGATAATTCCATTTATTGATAGCGTTTTGACGGAATCGAAGCTGAAATTACAAGATCTTGACTGTGTATTTGCACTTGTGGGACCGGGGTCTTTTACGGGTATTAGAATAGGTGTTTGTACTGCAAATGCTCTTAGCTTTGGTGCAGGTATTGCAAAATCGGGTTTGAATGTATTTGATGGTTTTGGTGACGGATTAGCAGTTATTCCATCGAGAAGAGGCTACTGTTATTACCGTTTTAACGGCGAATACGGAGAGAAATCCATTGAAGAGGTTAATGCTTTTGATGATTTTAGTTATAGATATATGGAAAGCGAGAATGGAAGAGCGGTGTCCGATGATGAATATATTTCCACATTGTTTGAAAAGGCAGTAAGGATGGTCGATAGCGTTTTGACGGAATCGAAGCTGAAATTACAAGATCTTGACTGTGTATTTGCACTTGTGGGACCGGGGTCTTTTACGGGTATTAGAATAGGTGTTTGTACTGCAAATGCTCTTAGCTTTGGTGCAGGTATTGCAAAATCGGGTTTGAATGTATTTGATGGTTTTGGTGACGGATTAGCAGTTATTCCATCGAGAAGAGGCTACTGTTATTACCGTTTTAACGGCGAATACGGAGAGAAATCCATTGAAGAGGTTAATGCTTTTGATGATTTTAGTTATAGATATATGGAAAGCGAGAATGGAAGAGCGGTGTCCGATGATGAATATATTTCCACATTGTTTGAAAAGGCAGTAAGGATGGTCGAGCATAATGAATTGAAACCGCTTGAACCGATGTATCTTAAAAAATCGCAAGCAGAAAGAATGAGAGAGGGAAAAAAAGAATAATGTTTACTATTAAAGAGGCAAGTGTTGAAGACTGTAAGATCTTAGAGGATATCGAGAAGCAATGCTTTTCCGATCCGTGGAGCTACGGTATGCTCGAAAGTGAGGTTGGACAAAGTAATACAACATACAGCCTTTTTTATTTAGATGATCAAGTTATAGGATATTACAGTTATTTACACATTTTTAATGAAGCGCATATAATGAACATAGCGATACTTCCTTCTTTTCAAGGGTTTGGCTATGGCAGTGCAATGATGGAAACCTTGCTCGAACAGTCTTTGTTACAGGGGCTTGATAATTTGACCTTAGAGGTTAGACGGAGTAATGAAAAGGCAATTGGCCTATATGAGAAGTATTTATTTAAATGCGTTGGAATAAGACCTCATTATTACATGGACGGAGAAGATGCCTTGATTTATTGGTTGTATCGTGACTAAAATCCGATTTTAATCGAAAATAGGAGGGGAAAATGCTTTCACACGAACGCAACGGTAGCGGGGCGGAACTTTTGTTTTTGCACGGATGGGGCTGTGATAAAGACATATTCAAAACAGCGGATAGTTTGAATGGCTTTACCGTGACAAGGCTTGATTTTTACGGATTTGGCAACTCACCGTCACCGCCATTTCCAATTAATCTCGATTATTTCGTACAAGCGGTAGAGGAAATAATGCGGTATTATAATATGGAGGATGTGATAGTTATAGGGCATTCCTTTGGGGGAAGAGTTGCTATTAAACTTGCATCTAACACCAGAGTTTCGGGACTTGTTTTAGTTGATTCGGCAGGTATCAAGCCAAAGCGAAATCTCGATTATTTTATTAAGGTTGGGGTGTATAAAATTCTCAAAAAAATGAGGATCTCATCATGTATGGGGTCAGAAGATTATAAAAAGCTTACAGGTACCATGAAAAAGACTTTTGTCAATGTTGTTAATGAAGATTTATCTAAGTTAGCAAAGTCAATAAGCGTACCTACCATGCTTATATGGGGTGAAAAAGACCGTGAAACGCCGATATATATGCTTAAAAAACTGGAACATAATATATCAAAGCACAAAACGGTGATATTTGAGAATTGCGGACATTTTTGTTTTTTAGAGGAACCAACAAGGTTTTATTCGTTGGTTACAGAGTTTGCAAGGGGGATAATTTGAATATCGTAGTTTTTCTATTTGGTTTGTTTTTATTATTACTTAATTCCTATTTTTATTTTGGTGGTTTTCAGTCGAAGGGTTATGAGCCTAAGGATTGTTTGTTTGGTGTAACTAAGCTGATAGTTATCGACACGGTAACATTTGTGCTTACTGTTGTACTTAGCATGATCTTTAATTTCTTGATTTCTTTGGATAGATATGTTGCGTGCCTAATAATAATGATACCGAACTTGATTGTAGGGGTGTATAAAGCTATTCGCTATATCGGTCTAAAACTAAACTTTACACATAGGCTTATTAGATGTTATTCCTTATTTGGCGTGCTGATAGTAATAATATCCATTCCAATATGGTGGATTGACGGATATGTATATCCTTATGGAGTTATTACAACACTTAGCGGAGTTATTGCATATTTATCTATTATTTTAATGTATCCTTTTGAAAAACGAATCAACGATAGGTTTATAAAGGAAGCAAAAAGGAAATTATCTAATGTTAAACCTATGGTAATAGGTATCACAGGCAGTGCAGGGAAAACAACGGTCAAAGAAATATTAAAAGTGATGCTCTCACCACTTGGCAAGGTGTACACAACACCCAAAAGCTACAATACACCTATGGGATTGGTTCGTTCTATCTCGATGATGCCGTCTGATACCGATATTTTTATTGTAGAATACGGTGCAAGACACAAGGGTGACATTGACGAGCTTTTAGATATTATCCCTGTCGATATCGGAATATTGACTGCAATATCACCACAACATCTTGAAACATTCGGTGATATTCGTGCTGTATTTAGCGAAAAGGTCAAGCTCTTAAAGTCTGCACATATGAGCTTTGCTAACGAAAAATGCAAATGGGCAGGTGACGATTTTCCAAGTGATACCGTCTTTTTCGGAGAAAGTCAATGTGTAGATAGGCAATGTACCATTGACGGAACAGTTATAGATGCAGTTATAGATGGTAAGGAATTATCAATTCATTCTAAGCTTTTAGGTAATGTGAATGCAGATAATTTGATATTATCAATAGGGGTTGCAATGAGGCTTGGTGTAAAAATTGAAGATATTCTATCTGCACTACCTTCAGTTAAGGCGGTACCGCATAGAATGGAACTAATAAAAAACGATAAGGGGATAACTATTATTGACGATAGTTTTAATATAAATCCTTTAGGGGCTATCTCGGCATTAGAGGTATTAAGGACTGCAAATGGTAGGCGAATCGTAACGGCATCGGGGTTTGTGGAGCAAGGAGATAATGACAAGCAAGCCTTATCTATGCTGATAGATAAGGTAGAGGAGTGTGCAGATATGCTGATAATTCTCGGGAATAAAAACAAAAAAGCCATGCTCAATATTATCGACGGGCGAATTCCTTATCGAATAGTCAGAGATATGCACGAGTGTATTAAACTATATTCCGAGTTACTATCGTCCGGTGATACGCTTTTGATACTTGCAGATATACCTACAAGCTATGAATTATAAAAAGGAGATAATATGTTTACAGTTGCATTGTTTTATGGTGGTAGATCATACGAACACGAGATATCTATATTAACAGCCATTCAAATTGGTACTTTTTTCCCCGATAATTATAAGATCGTGCCTATTTATATGAGGGACGGCGTTATGTACTTAAAGAAAAATTTTCGCTCTTTTTCGTCATATTTGAACAATACAAAAGATAAAAAAGCAATTTTTACCGAGCACGGATTGAGAATAGGACGGCGTTTTGTTTCTATAGATTGTGCCCTTGTTGCAACACATGGTGGAGAGGGTGAGGACGGAACATTGTCGGCATTATTAGAATATTATTCTATTCCTTACACCTCTTGTGATATGGCATCGTCGCATATATGTATGGATAAATCATTAACAAAGGAAAAATTGAAAACTCTTGGCTTTAATGTGGTAAAGGAATGGAATGGAGTAGATTTCCCTTGTATACTTAAACCAACAGTGTTAGGCTCGAGTATAGGAATTTCGATAGCAGATAATGAGGAGTCATTGATTAAGGCTAAGAAAAATGCGGAATGTTTCGGGAGATACATAATAGAGCCATTTTTGAATGATGCTATTGAGCTAAATTGTGCAGTCGTTTTAAAGAACGGAGAAGTAGTATCGTCCGAAGTGGAGAAGCCCTTACATAAGGGAAAATATCTCGATTTCGATGATAAATACCGTAAAGGAGAGCGTGAAATACCTGCAAAAATAAGTGATGAGCTAAGAGAGAAAATTCGAAAATTAAGTGTTGATGTTTATCAAAAACTTGATTTATTCGGTGTCGTTCGAATTGATTATTTATTGTCGAGAGATGAGCTTTTTATTAATGAGATTAATACCATTCCAGGTTCGCTATCGTATTATCTTTTTTCTGCAATCGGACTTGATTTTTCAAAATTGATAAATATTTTGATACAAGAGGGAATAAAGCGTGGTACTAAGCCTCAAATAAGATATAGTACCGAAATAATACGAGAGTATGCCAACGGCTTTAAGGGAAGCAAAACGAAGTAGGTGCGTTTTATAGTTCCCGTCCTGTCATGCTGAGCGGAGGGTTAGTGAAGTCGAAATTGGATCGAAGCAAAAATCAAATTGTTTAACAATTTGGTATCTTGCGGACGCTAATGAAAACTCAAATTATTATATTGAGGACGAAAACATATACATTTTTTCTAACGGTCTTGACATTGGTGGTACAAAAATATATAATATTTTTATGGAATTAAAGCTGAATGAAGTAACCCTTAACTATTTCGGGCATGCCGATTGCCTACATTCGATTAATCATACATTTACAAACGGTGTAAATGTAGTTTTTGGTGATATTGGATCGGGTAAAACAAGTCTATTAAAAGCCATTGCAGGTATTAACTATGTTCATGACGGATCTATCACTATTGACGGCGAAAAAATCTCCTTGAATAAGAATACTCATATTAATATGGTGTTTGACGATCTTGCATTTTTTGAGCGTAGAAGCTTAAAGTATAATCTTCATTACCCATTGAAACTTCGAAAAATACCTATTGAAGAGCGTGAGAAAATAGTTAACGAATGGCTGGATAGATTTGGTGTTTCTGAGTATTTACTTGATAATGCGGTATTCCGTTTATCTAACGAAGATAGAGTTAAATGTGCATTATTGAGAGCATTTTATCGTGATAGTGATGTGATCTTGCTCGATAATCCATTGTCGCATTTGAATCCGTCTGAAAGGCGTAGAGTTTTTGCTTTACTTGTTAAATTTATATTTCAAGTTAATGCAATTGTTATATATGCAACCGATAGTGCCGAAGAGGTAGAATTACTTAATCGTCCAACACTTGTTTTATCGTACGGCTATGATCTCGAAAATGGATACCCGTCTGATTTTTTAAAGCAACCGAAATGCTTACAAACAGCCGAGTTATTTATTCCTTTTTATAATAAAGTGGAAGTAGTATTAAACGAGCATGGTTTTCTCCTTTTTGATCGTCAATTCGACATATCTCTTGTCGGTAGTTTAGCTGAAAGCTATATTGGAAAAAATGCTATTTTAGGCTTTAATTCTGATGCCTTTATTGATGGTGAAATAGAAGCGGAGCATATCTATTCACTTTCAACGCCGATGGGAAAGGTTCACCTAATAAATGTTTATGGAATCGAGTTTTACTCTCTAATAGGCTCACCATTAGTAGGACTTGACCTTGATAAAATCGCATTATATGATGCAGTTACCGAGCGACTTATATATTCTAAATAACATTGATTTTTTGGATTTTTACTTGTAAACATAATATCGGAACTCCACAGGAAAGGAGAAATTTCATATGAAACGCAATATAAAAATAATATTATGCATTTTGCTTATAGTATCTGTACTTGGTATTTTTTGTTCATGTCTATATACTCCTGTCAATAGCTCAAAGGATGATTGGAGCGATGACTTCGATTTTCTTGGAAAGGTCGTCGAGTATGTCAAAGCAAACTATATAGGAGATGTAGATCTTGATAAAATGGATTATATGACGGCATACGCATTGATTACAGCGCTTGACGATTTTTCTTATTTGACAGATGATACCGTTACTACAATATCAAATGCGACCTTGGGTGTAGCTATAACTCGAACGAAGTACAATGAGCATATCATAAGTCATATCTATGACGGCTTCCCTGCAAGCGAGACGAAATCAGACGGTTTTTACTTGAAGCGTGGTGACTTTATATATGCAGTAAACGGTGAACGGGTAGAGGGCGCTTCATCCTCTGTGTTTAATAGCCTTGTTTCGGGTGGAGTCGGCACAGAGATTGTGTTAACTATCAAGCGTGATGGTGTGATAGTAGGCGATTATTCGTATACTAAGGTGGATAAATATGTTCCTCGTGCAGTTTATATATCGGATATAAGCGAAGAAGTCGGTTATATCAGGCTTAGTGATTTTTCCGAAACAAAGCTGTCAAGCGGAATAATCGTCAGCGTAAATGACGAATTTGATTCCTGTATGGCGTCACTTGTTGACGACGGAAAATCATCACTTATTCTTGATCTTAGAGGTAATCCCGGTGGTTCTGCGTCAATTCTATCTCATATTGCATCTTACTTTGTTCCTCTTGATAACGGTAAGCCTCGTGATATTCTTAGTCTAAGCTATGCTAAGGGAAATGCTGAAGTAATGGTCAAGGTTAGTGAAGATAACTATGTTGATATGCCTGTTGTTGTCTTAGTGGATGAAAACACCGCATCGGCAGCCGAGGCACTTACAGGTGCATTAAGAGCATATAATTCGGATAACACCACAGTTGTAGGTAATAAAACATACGGTAAGGGTGTATTCCAGTCGAGATCACCCAAAATAGAGGATATAACAAGTACCTCGGACGCTTTTAATGACAGCTATTATATAATGCTCGTAAGTGGATATTATTATATAATCGATCCGTCATATGAGGATGGTCGATACTGCATTCACCAAAACGGAATCGTACCCGATATTCAAGTTGCCAAAAGCGACATTCATGCTCTTGTAGACGATGCAGAAATAGTAAAAGCTCTTGAAATATTGTCAAAATAACAAGTTGATTTTTATTTTTTTAACATGTTAATGATATCGTTCAGCTTGCTAAGCTGTTCGGAGTTTAAGGACGGTGCAATGGTTTTACGGAATTCTTCAAGGGAAGAGTTGTCGAGCGTTCCGTCCTTTCTTTTTGCATTTGCAACCGATAAAAGCTCCTGCATTAGTTCGCTTTCGCTTTTTTGCGATAATTCTTCTATTGATCTATTCATATCGATATGATCGTCTGTTGTTTTGTTTTTGTTCTTTAATTGGTCCTTAATTGATCTCATAAAACTCCTTATTACTTATATGGACGGTTGTATTGTATTGGATCCTCTGTTTTGCCATTATCGCAATCTTTTTTCCTTTCATTTTTTAAGATTGCAATTAATGGCTTAAGCTTTGGATTGTATTGAGATAATAAACTAATTATCGATTCTTGATCAAAACCGTCCTTGTTGATTTTTCGGACGGATTCGAGCATAGTTAGCGTTTTGCAAAGCCTTTGGTTTTTCACACCTGATAATGATAATAGATTTTTCAATAGATCGAGATCGTCCATAAATAATAATATGCAATAATTTTTATGGATGTGTATAAAGGTTAGGTTTTATATTGAAAATAAAAATCATACTCTTTTTTATGAGGAATAAAGCTAATTGGTTAAGAGTTGCCGTTGTTTATATAGGCACTATGGTCGGTGCGGGGTTTGCCACAGGTCAAGAAGTGCAGTTATATTTTGATTCAACCGATGTATTTACTATAATAGTTGCGTCGGTTACTGCAGGTTTTTTATGTTCGTTGATGCTTTATGCAGGTAAAAGACGGGTGCTTAACGAAAAGTTTGAATCAATACTTGGTGGCATATTTGCTGTTTCTGGAATGTTAACGGTTGGGATAATGCTATCGGCAATCAAAGAAATAACACATTCTCCGTTTATAGTGCTTATATCTCTTGTTGTATGCATGATAATATCCGTTTTTGGAAATAAAGCGATGAAGATCTTTAATATTATTGCAGTTCCTGTTATTATCGTTGCCGTTTTTGTCGTATCGATAATCAATAAGGGTAAGATAGAGGGGAATTTTTTATTTTTTAGAGGCTTTTCATATTCATGTATGAATATATTCTTTGAAAGTGCTTTAATGTATCGAGAGGGTAAAGAAATGCCTATCAAGGATATATCTTTATGCGGAGTAGCAGTAGCTGTAGGTCTAAACATATTGATTGTTTGTATGCGAAAAGCTTGCGTGCCTATTCACGAGATAATGCCGTTTCTTGTCTCGAGTAAAGCCCATGGATTAGGCTGGTTGGCGTACATCGTAATAATATTTGCAATATACTCAACCATGGTGAATTGCTTGGAGATAAGCCTTGATTTCGGAAAAATGCATTTTGATAAAACTATTGTATATGCATTTATATTCGTGTTATGCTTTTTGATATCGGTATTCCCGTTTGATTCTATGGTTTCGGCAATATATCCCTTTTTTAGTTATTTTGGAATCGGTTTGGGAGTGCTAATTGTAGTTTTGTTGTTCAAAGAACGGTTGAAAAGGACAGCAAAACCTGAAAAATTAAATAAATTAGTTTTAAATAAGAAAAAATAATACTTTTATAATTTAATGCCTATTGACAAGCGAAAAGTGATTATAGTATAATTAATTTGATTTCGTAATGAAAAGGTTATGGAGGAATCTATGAGATTATTAAAAAAGAAAAGAGGTTTCACCCTCGTTGAATTAGTAGTAGTTATCGCAATTCTTGCGGTTTTGGCTGGTACCGCTACAGTGGCTACCATAGCTGTTTTGAACAATGCTCGTAAAACACCTGTTACTGATGCTGCTTCAAGCTTGAAAATTCAGTTGGGTTATTATAATGTTATGGATGATTATAAAGAAGATAAAGACAGCTTTAAGGCATTCCTAAAAGGATCTATGCCTGATCTTATCGTTGATGATAATACAGGTACAAATGTAACATCTTGTAGCGACGATTCCATACATATTTTGTTAAGTACAAACTCCAAATTGAAGAGTCAAGAGTGGTCAGTAATCGTATATACTAAGTATTATAAGCAAAGAATTGATTGTGTTTATGATACAGAGAGTAAGGGTATCACCAAGTATGAAATTGGTGAGATTAAAAAAATCGATGAGAACTTTTAATAGTTGAAATCTTTAGTTGATAACGGGGCTTGTGGTTAATAAGCCTCGTTGTTTATTTTATAAGAAAAATTTTCAAATCAAACAAAAAAAAGGAGAATAAAAATGAGCGTAATTTTCTTTGATACAGATTGTGAATTATGGTATACTCAAGCCGATGAATTAAATGCTAAGGTTATCAAAATGCCTTACACTATTGACGGAATAGAAAGATTCTACGATTTCGGTAAGGAAACAGACTTTAAGGATTTCTATTCGAGAATTCGTAAAGGCTCTATGCCTGTTACCTCCGCATTAAATCCCACTCAATATATTGAGATATTGGAGCCTTATTTTGCAGCAGGTGAAGAGATGCTTTATATTAGCTTTTCGGATCAATTAAGCAGTACCTTTGATCACTTAGAGGTTGCTCTTAGAGAATTGAATGAAAAATATCCCGCCGTAAAATTTACAAGATTCGATACCAAAAATATTTCATTTGGTGCAGGTTATCAAGTATACTTTGCAGTTAAATATTATCAAGAAGGACACACCATTGACGAAACAGTTGAATTCCTTAAGGAATTTACTCATCATGTAGGTGTTTACTTTATGGCTGACGATTTAATGCATCTACATCGTGGCGGTAGACTTAGTAAAAGCTCGGCAGTTCTTGGTTCGGTATTAGCAATCAAGCCGATGATAGCGGTAACCGATGAGGGTAAGCTCGAGGTAGTAGATAAGGTCAAGGGCGAAAAGAAGGCTATCAGATATTTCTTAGATAAGATCGAAGAGTTAGGAACAGATCTTGATAAATATCCTATCGTCGTTCTCGATGCAGATAACCCCGAGTTAGGTGATAAGCTTGAATCGGCTATCAAGGAAAAGTATCCGTCTACCGAGCTTTGGCACTATCCGGTAGGACCCGTTATTGGCACACATTGCGGACCGGGTACTATCGCTATAATATTCCATTCTAAGTCAAGACTGTAGTAAATCGATCTATTCGGGATAAATTTCCCTATTTACTACGATTATTTTAGAAGTAAAGCGCTGTCTAT
>CAZUET010000016.1:0-19485 GCA_964619685.1 uncultured Christensenellaceae bacterium | reverse complement strand
TTTTCTTAAGCGTTGGTTCGACAGCAGATGACGGATCTCATACAAAGGTAGAGAATGCAAATAATCTTTCTAAGCTAACACTAACCGATTATGTAGCACCTACTCCCGTTGCTCCTACCATTGGAGTTGATTCTATCGCATATGTATCAAATGCAAGCTATGATAACAGCAACCTTAATAAGGATGCAATGTTTGATAGTGCTGCAAATATCACATCATTTAATAGAGTACAAGGTGACACTGATCATTCTTACACTATCAATCTTGTACATGATAACACCAATTTGTATGTATACATCTTTTCTGCCGATTCAAATAGAAACGATAATGATAGAATATCATTCTATATCGGTAAAAATGGTGCTTCAGAAACTACACTTGTAGAAACTAAGCCTAACAAGGATGATCCTTATACAGCAGGAAAAGATGCTTGTGATGAGATAAATGTAGGCAAAGTAGAGGGCGGATATGTATTAAAAGCAAAGATAGCTTTATCATCATTAGAGATAAGTGCAGACGGTAAGGTTGGATTCTGTGTTCGTTTAATCAATAACGATAATGCAGATATTCACCTAAGCATTGGTGCAAAGCCTAATGACGGTAATGGCTCAACAAAGGTAAAGCTCGTTAGTAACCTTGCACAGCTGACATTAGTTGATTATACAAAGGCTAACGATTAATTTTTCTTTGATATTACAAATCGAAACAAGTAAGAGACAGAGAATTAGTTATAACCTTCTCTGTCTCAATATGCTAACTACTAATTGTTTAATTAAGAATTAAATTGAAAAATAATAGCGATATAAGCTATCAAAAATAATAAAGGAGAATAGAAATGAAAAGATTTATTATTATATCTTTACTTGTAGTAATGCTAATATGCTCTCTATGTTTTGTTACTGCTTGTAATGATGATTCTACACCTAATCCCGAACCAAGTGGTCCTGTGGATGGTTCTAATCCGGGTGGTGACAATCAAAAACCTAACGAGCCATCAGAAAAGGCTACCTATACAGTACGTTTCATTGTTGACGACGAGGTTTATGAAACTGTAACAGGTGAAGAAGGCAAAAGAATCAGCAAACCAAAGACTAATCCTACAAAAGAGCATATGACCTTTGAAAAGTGGGAAGGCTTTACAAGTGGCGCAAGATTTACCGAGGATAGGGATTATGTTGCAATATTCAAGGATACTATCTACAAGATTGAGTTTGTAAGTTTAGATAAAACAGTAGCAACCACAGAGGGTAAATATGGTGACACGTTTACCGTTCCTAATGATCCGGTTGCCGGCTCAAACTATCAATTCTTAGGATGGGAAGGATTAACAGACGACCATACCATTCAAGGTGACAAGAAGTTTACAGCATTATGGAACGTTAAAACTCCTGAAATTACTTATGCGACTGGGTCATTTGATGCAAGTAATTTAAATAAGGATACAATTTTCACAAATGCGGCAATGATATCAGCCTTTGATAGGGTACAAAAACCTGACTCAAATTCCGATCCAAGCTTTAATGATGACTATACAATGTATTTAGCAAATGACGGAACTTATCTTTATATCTATATTTTATCAGCCGATTGTGTTAATGACGACGGTGATAGATTAGGTTTCTATTTTGCAGCTAATGGTGAAACTAATACATCATATGTTGAAACATATCCCAATAAGTCTGAACCATATTCAAAGGGTAAGGATCTTTGTGACGAGCTTATTTGTGGTAAGGTTGAAGGCGGATATGCACTTAAAGCAAAAATAGCTCTTTCTAAGCTTGATGTTGATTCCGAAAACAAGATTAGCCTTTCGGTTCGTTTTGTCGGTCATGCAGAAGACGGAAGCACACACTTCGTATATCTATCTGAAGGTGCTAAAGCTGATGATTCATCAGGTACAAAGGTAAATAGTCCTGAACATCTTGTTAAGTTCAAGGTTGGCGTTCAATCTACAGACGAAGAGTAGTTTTCCTATGTAGATTCAAATAAAAAAAAGGAGATTGAATAAATGAAAGTAAAGAAAATTTTGATTGCATTATTAGTAGTTATTATGGTTATGTCCATGGTTATGTTTGTTGCATGTGACCAAACACCCGAAGTGCCCGACCAAGGAAATAATCAACCGAGCGGTGGTGAAAACAATAATAAGCCATCCAATCCAGATACTCCTAAGTTTACAGTAAAATTTATGGTAGACGGTGAAGTATATCATGAAGTAGAAGTTGAAAGAAACGCTACAGTTGCAGCTCCCGAAGATGATCCCGTAAAGGAAGGATATACTTTTGTTGGTTGGAAAGGTTATTCAGCTTCTCAAAAGATTAAGAGTGACAAGACGTTTTCTGCTGAGTTCCAAAAGGAAATGAATGGAATTCCTACTGCAGAAGATTTCCAAACCCCAGATACTGTTTCTGTTGGTAGTGATTATCAAGTTAACGTTTATGAAGCTTCAAAAACTTCCGAAGCTATTGATATCGATGGTGTTTTAGACGATGCTTATCTTGATGCAACACCTATTGAAATTGCAGCAAGAGCAGACGGATCTGATAGTGCAAAGGGCTTTGCATACATTGTTTGGGATTCCGAATATCTTTACGTATTCGTAGTAGTTAATGACAGTGATGTAGCACTTTACGGCACAGGCGATCGTTGGCTCAGTGACAGTGTTGAATTAGTTTTAGATACTTATAACAAAGCTTCCGGTAAAACCCAAAACTATGGTGACGGATATCGTGGCGGAGATTACTGCGGTGAAGGTCAATTCCGTATCAATGCAGGTGATGCAAGTGTTGCAAGCGGTTTGCACTGGATGTGGGATAATGGCGACATCGAAAAGAAAGGTGCTTCTCGTGTTATCGAGGGCGAAGGCTATACTGCAGAGTTCAAAATTGCTTGGGGTAGCTTCCAGTCTAAGGCAAAATCCGGGGAACAAGTTGCAATCGCACTTTTGATCAATAACGGTGCATCTGGTAACAGAAGCGGTGTTGTTGGCCTTGAAGCAGGTCAAATCGACGCATTCCAATGGGCAGGTGTTCTTTCCAAGCTGAACTTAGTAGACTAATCTAATTAGTATATACAACAGGATAAAAAAATGAAAGCATTCAAGAAGAATTTATTTGTTAGCTTAGCATTAGTCATTTGCCTTTGTGCAAGCTTTCTTGCACCTTGTAGCGGATTAATAACAGCAAATGCGGAATATGCCGATTGTTGGTATGATCATGAGCATGTAGAGGCAACCGGCTATTCCACAGGTGAAACCTATTATGTTGAAAAAGGTTTTGGCTCTGATGTTGTTTACGAAGCAGTAAAGCTTGAGGACGATGAGATCGTTGTTGATGGCTTTAAGGATGATGCTTGGTACGATGCATACGAGATAGACACCTTCGTTATTACCGAAAACGATAATAATAACCGTGGTACTCAGATTGTTGCAAGCTATATGTGGGACGATGAAAACCTTTATGTATGGGCTGAGATATATGATAGCACGTATGTTCTTTCCTGGGATAATGGTGAAAATTGGGCTGCTTGGGGTGATTACTGTGAATTATATGTAGATACCCTTCATAACAGCTCCCTTGCTATTGATGGCTGGACAGGTAATGACGGTCCCGACTATCGTGGTAAGAATTCTAATTCAGGCTGTTGGCCCGACGGATCAGAGTATGAAGACTGTTGTTTCGGTCAATTCAAAATATCTGCAGGATTTTATCAAACATTAGATCCGTATGAGAAAGATACAAAGAAAGGGCGTGGTGGTGCTATACAATGGCAACAATGGACTTGGTTGTCTGCTGCATGTCAAGAAGATAATGTAAGTCTATTTACCTCTGCTTTTATTTATGAGGATCGTGATCTTAGTGAGCCTTACGAAAGATATACCACATATGGTGGTATCCAGAATGGTGCAGAGTTAGCGTTAGGTAGACCTATTGGATACACATTCGAGGCAAAGATCAATTTCAAATCATCCGAATATATGCCCGAAGAAGGCTCAATTATCGGTGCAGGTTTACGTATTGCCGATATGACCGATATCAGCTGGTGGGGAGATATGGGCGGTGATTACTGCATTTATGCACAAGAAAAGAATGCAGGTAGTATGTGGGGCAGTCCTAAAAATCTTCCACACTTGGCATTGTTGCCCGGTGAGGGTGGTTCATCAGACGATGTCGATGATACTCAATATACCATTTCATTTGAGGTAGAGGGTAGAGTTGTTGATACTTTTACAGGTCCTCGTAAGACTGTTGTTGAAGCACCTAAGGCACCCGTTAAACCCGGTTATAAATTCGTTGGTTGGAAAGGATTTAAGGAAGGCTATACAATCAAGAGTGACAAAACATTCGTTGCTGAGTATGAGCGTGTTATGGATGCCCTTCCGGAATGGCCCGACGAATATCAAGATCCCTCATATGAAGATTTACCCGACGGGTATTCAGTTAATGCATACGAGATTGAGAAAACCACGGGCACTATCGAGATAGATGGTGTAATGGACGAGCTATACTATATGGAAGGCATAGCTGTCGAGGTAATTGAATTAGTTGACGGTGAGACTGATATAGAGGCATTTGCGTATTTACTTTGGGATGATGAAAATCTCTATGTATTTGTTGTTGTATATGATACTTACGTTTCTACCATTAAGGATTCATCTAACCCCTGGCTTTCCGATAGTGTAGAGCTTGTTATAGATACTTATAATAGGCCCTCCGGACAGCAACAAGGTTATGGTGACGGATATCGTGGTAAGGATTATGTAGGTGAAGGTCAATTCCGTCTCAATGCAGGTGAAAATGTACTGAGCGGTATGCATTGGATGTTTGATAATTCTGAGATTAAGAAGTCCGGTGCATCTCGTATCATTGAAGGCGAGGGCTATACTGCAGAGTTTAAGATTGGTTTAGGCTCATTTAAGGATAAAGCAGATATTGATGAGCAGATCGCATTTGCTATCGTAATCAACGACGGTGAAGGTAGCGAAAGAAACGGTATCATTGCAACCGAGCCCGAGCAAAACCACGCACATGAGTGGGCAGGCGTTTTATCTAAGCTTTACCTTTCCGATTATAACGATACACCAGTTATTGAGCATCCTATAATCTTTGACGAACCGACAGTTGATGATAATAGTTCTGAACCAGGCTTATCAGGCGGAGCTATTGCAGGAATTGCAGTAGGAAGTACAGCTGTAGCCGGTGTAGGTGCATTCTCAATTGTTTGGTTTGCAGTTAAAAAGAAGAGCTTTGCCGATTTAATTGCAGCAATTAAGGGAATATTTGTTAAATAACACAAATAATTGATGTTAAGTGTAATCGTTGTTTATACTCGTCCGCTGTGATATCGAACGGAATACGATAATCTGTAGTCGAAATTTGAGCATAGCGAGAATCAAATTGTGAAGCAAATTGGTATCTTGTGAATGGGTGTATCCACAAAAACACTTATCATTAACAACAAAACATTATAACAAAAAAAGAGCAAGGATACAAGGATCAAAAACCTTTTATTCTTGCTCTCATTTTTTTATGTAGATAAGTCATACTGAGCGAAGTCGAAATTTGAGAGTGGCGAGAATTAAATTGTGTAACAATTTGGTATCTTACGGACTCTTCTTCGATATCGAAAATCCCATTAGTGAGTTATCTCGATGTGTGATATTACGATAAGCGTATTGCTCTATGTTACTCCTTTTGAGTCTTTTTATATTGGCTTGGTGAAACACCTGTCTTTTTCTTGAATATACGAGAAAAGTAATGCGGGTCGCTAAATGCAAGCTTGTCACTTATACTACAAATGGTCAAGCTTGATCTTAAAAGCAATTTTTCAGCCATCATTATTTTCATATTTAATAGATAGTTGTAGGGCGTTTGTCCGTAGTATTTATAAAATTCTCTATTTATCTGAATTTTACTAAAGCTCAGTTTTTCTGCAATTTCTTCTATAGTAATGTTTGTATATAGAGAGTTATCCAACAACTCCTTTGTTTCTCTTGCCACATCCGAAATACGTTTTTTTCCTTGTATAGAATCTGCCATCAAGCATACGATTTGAAACAGAACAGAGCATATTTGGTAACAGATTTCATCGCTGATATTCGATGTTTTAGATAATCTTCTCAGCTCCTCGAATAAGTATATACATTTACAATTCTTATAAACGAATGTACCCCAAATTCCGAATGCTTTAAATAGGTCTACAAAGAAGTCACTAAAGAAATTGATCCATATTTTTTCATAAGGATCATTTTGATCGGGATAATATGTATGATCGAATCCGGGCTGAATACAGTAAATATCACCGGCACCTACAGTATGTTTTTCTCCGTTGATTTCTAAGTAACCTTTACCCGATACAACATATTCAAAAACAAAGTATTTATTATTTCTGCGTTTTATATAATACTTTGCATTGGGTGGCGTATATCCGATATTTTCTATGGATATAGGCATGCCGTTATCCTTGTTAAAAAGGAAGAAATGGAATTCTTCTTTTGCATCACAGCCCCACAGTGGTTTTGGATTGTTTTTCATAACGACTCCTTTAGTATTATTGTTAGTTTTGTACACTTTTATTATAAAAATGACGAAATAAATACTCCTTTTTTTATATTATATTTCACATTATCACTTTTGTCAATAGTTGAAAAAGCATTAGTGAATCAATAAAAATTCATTTTTTTCAAGCTTTTGTTTTTTTAATATGTATATTATAAACGCCTATCCAAGAATATACTCTTATCTTGCACAAGGCAGTGGGGTAACCTATCCCGAAAGCGGTTCCAAACAAGGCTTCACCTTTGCGTGGAGTCAAACGATCGAAACAATGCCCGAAAGCGACGTTACAATCGAAGGTATCTTCTCTATAGATGTCAACTACTTCAAATCCAAGGTAGATGCAGTTCAAAATGCAACCACAGTGAAAGATATTTACGACTCAATTGTCTCTATGACGGTATGGATATTCAATCCATAGCCGACGAAATTAACCGTCTTAACACACTTGTCAACCAATATAAATAAATGGCACAAGCAGCCGAAAATGATGTTAAAAACGCAGTAGACGTAGTTTCTGCAATACTTGGCACGCTTGTACAAAAGGCTATCGTTGCTCTTGCAACCGTTATCGTTAAAAGGAGATTATTCTAATGACTAAAAAAGTTTTGTTAGCACTAACGTGCTTGGTTTTGATCTGCTGTATGTTCTGTACCTGCACCGTCCATACTAACACCCCCGAAAAAATCGTGCTGGACCAATTTTCCGCAAAAGTAAAGGATGCAAAAAGCATCACGGCAGATGTTCTTGTAGAGGATGCAAACGGTATGAATGTTTCCTATTGTATGGTTGTTGTAGATTATGTATCAAAACAACGCACCATAACTATAAACATAACAACTCAAGTAAAGTAGTAGCATTGATATTGCTTGTATATAAAGTAGGGTAACGATATTGTTTTGGAATTACTTTTCTAATCGATATCGTTATTACTACCAAAGCAAAGCAGGGTGATATATTATTTCGATATACTTGCCTTTGGATAATTTATACTTTTTTTGCGCATATAGAATTTTGAAAGATGTAAAATAAATTACACAATATTTTTATGTAGCCTAAATAAAGTAGTTGTTAATGTTTAAAAATTATGCTACAATAAACCGCAACTTAGAATCTATTTTAACTTACATAATTTTTTTAATCGGAGGAATTAAATGGCTAAGAAAGGGTATGATTTGAAAGCCATAAAAACAGAATTATTACATATTACGGCTAAACTGTTTTTGACCGAAGGATATGATCGTACGACCATAAGAAGAGTCGTTAGAGAGTCAAATTTAAGTAGTGGTATGGTTACTTGAATTACACTAAGTGTCGGCGACTTTAATTATTGTTGGTAGAAGCAACTGATACGTTGATTACTTTTGGTACGATTCATTCAGATGCATAGGTTATTGGTAACAATGTATTCTAAGGGACGTAATAGTATCGCAATAACGATTTTCAACGGCGTAACCGAAAACGAAAAAATATTGCCGTAATGTCGTTCTTTATAAAATGAGAATTTTTTGGAGTATAAAAAAACAGTCTTACTCTTAATCGAGTAGGACTGTTTTTTCTATATACGATTTAAGCAATAATTATTTTCGTTGACTTGCCGATTAATTCTGTAGTGCAACGGCACCACGAAATGCATAAAAATATGGAGTCTTTTCAAAAATACTTATTGTTGGTGATCTAATATAGTGTTCTAACGAAGTTAATCAAAGATGCCTATATTTATTATTGACAAATTATTCTTCGTCGTCAGCTTTCTTTTTGAACGGAACAATCGTAGCACTCTTTACGAAACGTTTAACAGATTCGAAGGAGGAGCGAGCGCTGGCTTCACTGTTAAAGGATTCGCCTGCATATGTAACGGTTGTTGAGTTTCTAAGTATGTAGCGATAGTTACCGAACTTATCCTTTTCAATAACTACTACACCGCCATAAACAGCCTTTTTGAAAGCATCTATACCGCTTACACATGTCTTAGCTTGGGAATAGATATTACTGCTATATAGTATTTGTCTGTTGTTAGCATAGAGATAGAAACGGAATCCGTCTTCACCCTCTTCGATTTCAAAGGAGCCTGACTTAGGTGTAGATGCCTCTTCCTTAGCGATCTGATCCCAATCAATATCCTTGGACTTCTTTAATTCCTCAAGATACTCAGCGAAAGCCTTTTTGGTATCCTCATCGGGTTCGATAATATTGACCTTATAGCTTTGAGCGAACTTCTTAACGGAAGCGATCGAATTTTCGCAAGCAGGTCTGTTTTTGTAGTTAGGACCCTGGTATTTCTTATTAAGAATGTACTTAAAGCGGCCATTCTTATCTTGAATAACAATAAACTTTCCTTCTTTAACAGCTTTAGCAAAGGTTTCAAAGCCCTTCATCGCACCGTCAAGAGAGGTATAGCTGTAGCTAACGAAAAGTTCTTGACCGTTGTTTGCGTCTAATGAGAAATAGTAACCGCTTTCTGTGAGATAGTAATTAAGCTTACCGACTACGGTCTTAGTAATAACATCGTCTTGATTTTTCATAGTTTTATCTTTAGCATCCTCTAAATTATTCTCTTGTATTTTATTATCGTTTTCGGAATCGATACTATCGGCTACAACCTCTTCATTTTCGGGAAGTGCATCTTCAGTTTTTTCTTCGATTACCGCATGTTCTTCTTCGTTTTTATTTTCGACAGGCTCATCATCTACACTGTTTACGCTGTCAAGATTTTCGTTTTCAACTATTTCGACTTCTTCGGGTTTCGGTTCGTCTTCGACGAGTTCTTCTCCTGTATTCGAATTATCTATTTGAGTGGAATCATCTACAGATTCTTCTACTACCTCGTCAATAGGGGCATCAGCATCTTCCGACTTATCTTCAACCGCTTGTTTTTCTGCATCCTTTAGTTTTTTCTCCTTAGCGATTAGTACCGCTAACATAATGCACAATATAACTAAAACGACTAAAGCGACAGCTATTACCAAGAGCATCCAAACCTTGAACTCCAACGCTCCGATCTTGATTTTTTGTGTAAAAAAGTCTGATATCGAGGCAATGGAATTTAGTGTTAGGGACGCAACAATAATGCGTAAAACATCTAAACTCAACATATATTCCTCCAAAATTTTGTAAGATATTATTATATTAACAAAAAATACTAAAAGTGTCAATATTGATTGGAATTATTTTAAAGATTTTTCAAAATTTTTTTGAAAAATAAAACAGGTCATCTCTTGAAAGACGCACGAGAAAGGAGCTTTAAGTATGTATTGGATAATTCTAAAATGTATCGCTCCTTTTGAATTTCATTTAGTTTGTCGAAAACGCTATGATCTACAAGTCTACTCAATGGGTTGAATATGCTTGTTTCGTCCAAGCTCATTTCGAGCATTTTATTATAGATACGCCTTTCCTCATTTTCCATGCTCGGAAGTATTGATTTGTCATGTTCTTCCTCTTGGGAATAGCCGTTTTTCATTCGATATTTTGCATTTGCTGCGAGTTGTTTTAGCACTGATTTTTTCATAGTCCGTCCTCCGTATCATTATCAGTCTACAGTATAACCGAAATGTATATGCTTTTGCTGTAATAAAATGAGTCAAAATGACTTATAAAGTCGAAAATAACCCGTACTCCATCTTGCCAAAAATGCCAAATAGGTGCTATAATATATAAAATAGGAGATTTGTATGGAAGAATTTGTCAGATTAATCGCATTAATAGGTGAAGAGGGCTACCGCAAACTCAAGGATAGCAAGATTGCTATAGTCGGTTTAGGCGGAGTAGGCGGATATGTAGTAGAGGGCTTAATCCGTTCGGGAGTAGGCTCGCTTGTTTTGGTCGACGGTGATGTTGTTAACAAGAGCAACATTAATAGACAGATAATTGCTCTTCATTCCACTATAGGCAGGTCTAAGGCGGAATTATGGGGTGAAAGGGCTCGTGACATCAATCCCGAATGTAAGGTGGATGCACGGTTTGCAATGTATACGCCCGAAGCACCTATGGATTTTAGCGATTGTGATTATGTAGTCGATGCTATTGATACCGTGAAGGCAAAAACAAAGCTCATATCCGAGTGCTATCATAAGGGAATTAGAATAATAAGCTCTATGGGTACAGGAAGTAAATTGGATGCTAATTTTGCCGTTTCCGATATATTTTCAGTCACCTACGATCCCCTTGCCCGTAAATTACGAAAAAATTTGAGAAGTGAGGGTGTTGAAAAGCTTAAGGTTGTCTATTCGTCGGAAGCGAATAAAGCATTATGTCAAGACGAATCGGGCAAGCGTGTTCCCGGTACAGTGGTGTATTCTCCGTCCATTGCGGGCATGCTTATAGTAAGGGAAGTAATCAAGGATATAATTGGGCGATGAATGACAAAATTCAATTAAAGATAAAAGAATTACCTCAAGACCCCGGGGTATATATAATGAGAGATGCCGACGGAACGGTAATATATGTCGGTAAGGCACGAAATCTTAAAAACAGGGTACGCAGTTATTTCAATTCGAGCGTCAAGACCGAAAAAACCTATGCATTGGTCGAAAAAATCGAAGATTTTGACTATATAATAGCTAAAAGCGAAGTAGATGCTTTGGTCTTAGAAAATACCCTTATTAAGAAATATAAGCCTCATTATAACATTTTGTTAAAGGATGATAAGCTTTATCCGTTTTTGAGAATAGGCGTCAAGGAAAACTTTCCATCAGTAAGGATAATCAGACGACTCAAAGCCGACGGAGCAAAGTATTTTGGTCCTTATATGATAGGTATAACCACAGGTGATATGCTTGATCTTTTGCATTCTGCATTTCCTTTGAGATGGTGCGATAAGGAACTGACTCTTTCCAAAAATTCAAGACCGTGTTTATATCATCAATTAGGTAAGTGCTTAGCGCCATGCTGTTTAGAATCGGCAAGGGAAGAATATCCAAAGATGATAGAGAAGGTCATCTCATTCTTACAGGGTGACGATAGGGAAATCCGAGAGATATTGCAATCAAAAATGATGTCGGCATCGGAAGCCCTTGATTTTGAATCCGCTCTTGAATATAAAAAGCGTATAGAAACGCTTGATAAAATGGTTCGTTCACAAATAGTTGCGATTCCAAGAGATCTCGAACTGGATGTATTTGGCTTTGCATTTGGCGATTTATCCCATTCGTCCGCGGTTATGACGGTGAGAGCAGGTAAGGTGATAGCGGTTGAAAAATTTGCAATTCCGTTAATGGATAGAGAAGACTGTGTGACCGATTTTATTTATCAATACTATGCCACTCACCCCATGCTTTGTAAAGAGATCGTTTGCTCTGAAGAGGTGAGCGAAGCACTTCCCGAAGCGCTCTCTACATTTGGAAAGGCACGCTTGACTGTACCTAAAATGGGTATACGGAAGCAACTGACGGAAATGGCAGATATGAACGCAAGAGAATATCTAACAAGGTCGAATGAGATTGTGTCGAGAAAGGAAAAAATGACGGTCGGTGCGACCAAACAGCTTGCATCGGTTATCGGTGTAAAGGGCGACCTAAATAGGATAGAATGTTACGATATCAGCCATATCAGCGGAACGGATAAGGTTTCGTCCATGGTTGTGTTCACTGCAGGCGAGAAGGATGGCGAAATGTATCGTCGATTTAAGATAAAGACGGTTGAAGGCTCAAATGACTTTGCGTGCATGAAAGAAACGCTTGCACGCCGTTTGAATAGGCTACTTGAGGGTAAGGATTTGTCTTTTTCTCAAATACCCGATTTAATGATAATAGACGGCGGTATCGGTCAAGTCGAATATGCGTGCGAAGCGATTCGAGAATCGGGAATCGAAGGCATCAATGTTATAGGCTTAGCTAAGCGAGAGGAAACGATAGTAATGCCCGACGGTAGAGAGATTAATCTTAGCCATGACTCCTTTGCGTTAAGACTAATACAGCGAGTAAGAGATGAAGCGCATAGATTTGCAATTACCTATCATAGGCGGTTAAGAGATAAGCGTACACTGGAAAGTAAGCTCAAAGAAGTCAAAGGCATAGGAGATCAAGCTGTAAAGAAATTATTTGCTCGATTTAAGTCTTTTGATAATATTTCAAAAGCCGAGCTAAGCGAATTGGAAGAGGTCATATCTCATAATGTAGCCGTTAGATTGTATGATTATCTCCATAATAGTGGAGAGTAGATATAAGAAAAATACAGTTACTCTTAGGCTTTAAGCGTTGAAATATTTTGAAAAATATGATAGAATAGTCTAAAAATACGGAGCAAACAGATGAAGTATAAAATGATAATCAGTGACTTTGACGGTACGATATTCTCACATAATTCGATGTCGATTCCGTCGAATGTTATAGCATCCATAGATAAATATACACGCTCGGGCGGTAAATTCGCACTTTGTACCGGTAGAATGTTTTTGTCGATAAGAGATCATGCATTGAATCTTCCCGGAATATCGGATGAGATATTATGCTTACAAGGCTCTGCATGCTATTCGCTCAGCACCGGTGAAGAATTATTTGCCACCGATATATCCGCAGATGAAGCATACCGAATTGCATGCTTTTTAGAAAAGCAAGGATGGGTATTCCAGATATATAAGGATATAAGAATGTTCACAAGGGAGCCTAATAAGTACACTGACATATATGAAGCACTTACAGGAATAAAAGCGACCTATACATATGAAAGACTCAGCGAGCTGTTATCTCGTGAGATGTTCTCTACTCATAAAATAGTGGTAATGACCGAACCTGATGCAGACCAAGAAAAAATGGAGCTACTAAGAGCGGAATTTCCCGATCTCGATATATCAAAGAGTAATCCCTATTTTATCGAGCTTGTAGATAAGGCAGGCGGAAAGGGTAACGGTGTCAAGAGGCTTGCCGAGCATTTAGGTATTTCGTTAGATGAGATTGCCATATTTGGCGACGAAACCAACGATTTGACAATGCTTCAAATTGCAGGGTTGTCTTGTGTACCCATTAACGGAGCCGAAAAAGCGAAAGAAATTGCCGACATCGTTTATAAAAGCGTGGATATAGGCGGTGCGAGCGAAATAATCGAAAAGATAATATCGGACGAGGTGTGATAGAAATCTATCCGTCATATAATTTTATATGAACGGAATTATTAAAGAAAAAGTTGAAGGTCTGATAAAAGAAGGCATCAATATAGAAATCGATAAAAGCGGAGCTAATTTATCCTCTTTTAAGTCGGGCGGAACTATTCATTTGGTGGTTTATCCCAAAAGCAATTCAGAATTGATAATGACGGTAGAAATGCTATCAAATGAAAGATATCATTTGATAGGAGCAGGAACTAATACCCTTATCGACGATAACGGACTCGATATAGTAATATGCACTAAAAAGATAAAGGGATTCAGCTTTGAAGATAATCTGCTTACAGTGAATGCAGGCGAAACATTGAGCGAATTGTCATATCGAACGGCTAAAATGGGGTTAAGTGGACTTGAGTTTGCTTCGGGGATTCCTGGAAGCATTGGCGGTGCGATAGCGATGAATGCAGGTGCGTTCGGCGGAAGAATAGGTGACTGCGTACAGTCTGTTACCGTTTACAGAAACGGACAAATGCTTGAACTATCTCGAGAAAAGCTTACTATGACATATAGACATTGTTCTCTTGACGGCGGTATCGTTTTGAGCTGTACATTAAAGCTCACTCATGCCGACAGTGACGAATGTTTATCACGAATCGAGCGTTTTAGTCGGTTGAGGATATCGACACAGCCACGGCAACCGTCGCTTGGAAGTGTTTTCCAAAAAGTTGATGGAATAAGTGCAGGGGTGTATATTGATAGAGCGGGATTGAAGGGTTATCGCTTAGGCGGTGCCGAGATAAGTAGCATGCACGCTAATTTTATAGTAAATATAGCAAAAGCCTCGTCGAGCGATTATTTGCAACTGATGCAAACAGCGTCCGAAAGGGTGTTAGATAAATTTGGGATAATACTAAAGCCCGAAATAAAATACATAAAGGATCGATAATAATGGATATTGACGAAACTATAATAACCTCGGTTGAGCAAGAGGATTATGACAAGGTCAACGGTAAGCGTTATGACGATAAGGAGATAAAGGAGGGTATTTTAGAGGAATACACCTTCAATGAGAAGAGAGCATTGGGATTTATTCATGCGAGCTTCTATCTTTTGGGTGAGCTTGAAAAGAATCAAAAGGGACTTAATTCCGTTTACAATTTCCGCAATGTTATGGTCGCACTAAAGTTTTGCGAGGCTGTCAAGCTACTTACCGGGAATAGCTATGAGCTTGCCTTTTCGAGTCCGCATGATAAGCGAAAATCGAGAAAATTTGTAGTTGAATTGCCCGAAAAAGTCACATTATCCATATTAGAAAGGCTTGGTATAATAACCGTTAACGCTAAAAGCGGTAAGATTGTAAATATAAATAATCATCTTCCTAAATTTGATTTCGGTAAGCAAACGAAGGAATCAGATGGTGGTATGGATGTTGAAAAGGTAGATTTTAACAGTGGATTTTTTACAATGCTGTACTTGGAAGCAGGTAAGCTGACCTCGTATGATGACTATAAACTTGAAATACAGTTCGAGAATGTGGAACAGTCGGAGGAATTGTTTTTGTCCTTAACCGAGAATAACCTCAATAATGGACATTTAGAGGAACAGCAGAAAATAATATTTAGGAACAATTCGATAAGTGAGTTTTTCGCACTTTGTAGAGCAGATAAGGTCGCCCTTAATTTGAGTAATTATTATTTCAATAAGTCATTGAACGGCAACATAGCTCGTAAGGAAAACTTTAAGATTGCCAATTTAGATAAGACCTTGACGGCAGCCGCTGCTCAGCTTGTTGCGATTATGAATATTCGTTCGTCGGGTAAGTTTAATTTGATGTCGTCCGAACTTAGAGAGCTTGCAGAGGCGAGAGAGAGTAATCCCGAGGCATCTATACAGAAGATAGCCGAAATGGTTGGTATAAGTAAAAGCACCGCATACCATAGAATGGAAAGAATTATAGATTTTGCAAAGGAAGTAAACGCTAATGGATAACGCTATGCTTGAAAAACAGTTTGTACACTTACATGTTCATACTCAATATTCGCTATTAGACGGAATGTCAAGGATTAAGGACATTTTTGATTTTGCCAGAAAACATAATATGCCGGCTATTGCCATTACCGACCACGGCAACATGTACGGAGCCTTGGATTATTTTCATGCTGCAAGAGATGAATGGCAAGATCTTGTCAAAAAGATAAAATACGAAAAGGCGGTTGATGAATATAATCTCAAAAAGGCGACCGATCCCGATTTTGACGGTCAAATGCCCGAAAAAGACGATATAGTTTTTGCAAAAGAGGACGCAGAAATATATAAAGATTTATATATTAAACCTATAATCGGCTGTGAGTTTTACACAGTTACCGATATGCATAAAATGGAGCGTGGTAAAAACGATCACCTTATTATTTTAGCCAAGGACGATGTAGGTTATCATAATCTAATGAAGCTAAACACCTTTGCATGGAAGGAGGGTTATTTTGGCGGTAAGCCGAGAATAGACCTTGAGTTGTTAGAAAAATACAAAGAAGGCTTGATATGTTTATCGGCATGTATTGCAGGCAGAATCCCCCGTTTTCTATTGGAGGATGACTACCCCTCGGCACTTGCATATGCTAAAAGACTTAAGGATATGTTCGGTGACGATTTTTATATCGAGATACAAAATCACCGTTTTATCGAGGACGGAAGAAACCTTGAACAAATATCGAATATCGGATTGATAAAGATAGCAAGAGAGCTTGATCTAAAGCTCGTTGCAACCAACGATGCCCACTATGTCAAAAAAGAGGATGCCGAAAGCCACGATGTTCTTTTGTGTATTCAGACAGCAAGCTATGTTGATGAAGAAAAGCGTTTAAGATTTGCTAATGACGAGTTTTATCTTAAAACATATGACGAAATGCTGGAATTGTTCCCCGAACAGGAGGAAGCGCTTACCAACACATTAGAGGTAGCAAGTAAAATTACCCTTGAAATGCCCAAAAAAAAGCCGTTATTACCGCCCTTTGTGCCTGATAACGGACAAACTCCTGCAGATTATCTTGCAACCATGGCACGCAATAATTTGAGTAAGCGTTATAAAGTGGTGACCGATGAGATAAAGGCTCGTTGTGAGAGCGAGCTTAAGGTCATTATAAGTATGGGTTATGTCGAATATTTCCTTATCGTATGGGACTTTATTCGTTACGCACGGGAAAACGGCATTCCCGTAGGTGCAGGACGAGGCTCTGGTGTAGGTAGTATCGTCGCATATTCTATCGGTATCACCAATGTAGACCCATTAAAATACAGCTTGATATTTGAGAGATTTTTGAATGTAGAGAGAGTATCGATGCCTGACTTCGATATCGACTTTTGCTCTGTAGGTAGAGCACAGGTCATTGATTATGTTACCAGAAAGTACGGTAAAGAAAAGGTAACGCAGATAATTACATTCGGTACACTTGCAGCAAAGCAATGTATCAAAGATGTTTCGAGAGCATTTCGTATTCCGTATGCCGAGGTCGATAAAATGACCAAGAGCATATCGTCGATGCCCGGACTATGTTTAAAGGGCATTTTGGGTGAGTATGACGAGAGTAATCCCAAGGAAGTCGAGAAATACGGTAAGATGAAGAGTCCGGAATTTATCGAGTATTATCATAATGACAGCCAAGTCAGGAAGATAGTCGATATTTGTAGGAAACTTGAGGGCATTCCTCGTAACACGGGTATGCACGCAGCAGGCGTTGTAATATGTAAGGACGATGTAAGCGACCATATTCCGTTGCAACACAATGACGGTATCATCACTACGCAGTATCCAAAGGATCAAGTCGAGGAGCTGGGCTTGCTTAAAATGGACTTTTTAGGCTTGACCAACCTTACCGACCTTAAGTATACCAAGCAATATATATTAGAAAATCACGGTGTAACGGTTGATTTCGGTGAACTTGGATATGAAGATCCTGCGGTATATAAACTGATATCGAGCGGTGAAACGGATGCTGTATTCCAGCTTGAATCTGCCGGAATGAAGTCCTTTATGATGCAACTTGCACCGAGCGGAATGGAAGATATCATAGCAGGTATATCACTATATCGTCCCGGTCCTATGGATAGTATTCCAAAGTATATAGAGAATAAAAAACATCCCGAAAAAATTGTCTATTTAGACGAAAGACTACGCCCCATTCTTGAGAATACATACGGTGTAATCGTATATCAAGAGCAAGTAATGCAGATAGTTCGTGAACTTGGCGGTTATAGCTTTGGTAGAGCGGATATCCTTCGCCGTATCATGAGTAAGAAGAAGAAAAAAGAAATGATTAAACAGCGTCATATCTTCTTATACGGTCAAGAGGCAGAGGGTAATAACAGTAAGGTTATAGGTGCGCTAAAAAACAATGTCGATGAAAAAGTAGCCAACGCATTGTTTGACGAAATGATGAGCTTCGCAAGCTATGCATTCAATAAATCACACGCTGCGGCATATGCGGTATTGTCGTATGAAACGGCGTATATGAAGCTATATTATATGCCCGAATTTATCACAGGTGTATTGAACAACCGTTCCAAGGTTACCGACGATGTTGAAAAGTATGTAGGTTATCTTAGAGCACACGGCGTAAATGTCACAAAGCCCGATGTTAATAGCAGTAAAACGACATTTTCGACTGACGGAAAAACGGTTAACTACGGTATATCGGTCATCAAAGGATCGGGATTCGATGCGTCACAAAAACTTGTGGATGAGCGTGACCGTAATGGTAAGTACACATCCTTCCAAAATATGCTTGAAAGACAGGATTCGATGATAAATAAGACCATGATAGAGGCATTGATACTTAGTGGTGCATGTGATTGTTTTGGACACACAAGAGCAACCCTTATGCGTTATTATGACTCTATCATTTCAGCGATATCCAATGATAAAAAGAAGCGTGAAACAGGACAGCTATCCATGTTTGACTGTATGTTCGACGATGATTTGGGTGCGAGCAGTGAGATTAAAATGGTAGAGATAGAGGAGTTTGATAAGTCCTTTATACTTGAAAAAGAAAAGGAATTGCTATGTGTATATATGTCGGGTAACCCACTTGACGATTATATGCCATATTACGATAGAATACCGTTTAAGCTTGGCGTGCTTAGAGAATTGACCTCTACCGAGGGCGAAGAAAACGAGAATATCGAGAATAACGCTAACCAATATGACGGAAAAATGGTCAAAATCGCAGGAATGCTGTCTGATGTCAATAAGAAGGTTAGTAAAAAAGGCTCCGAGCTTTGTACGGGAAGAATAGAAGACTGCGAATACAATATTGAATATGTTTGCTTCGGTAACGCATATCAGGTGGCTAAGCAGGTATTTGTTAAGAATTCTATAGTAATTATGGAAGGGCGCTTAAGCTATAAGGACGGCGGATATTCGATAATCGTTTCTACTGTAAAGCCATGGCTGATAACCAAAACAGCGGAAACAGTTGTAGAAAACAAACCTCTAACAGATTCCGTTGACTATAGTAAAAAGGTGCTATTACTATTGTTGGATCGTGTTCCCGGGAAAAAATCGCAAGTAACCAACATTCTTGAGGCAAACACAGGAGATAGTGCAGTATACTGTCAAATGGGCGGTAGGTTCTACGAAATGAAGACTCGCACACATTATTCTGACGCACTTGTCAATGCGCTTCGTGACCTAATTGGCTATGACAATGTAGTTTTGAAGGATAAGAAAAACTAAATAAAAAAAACTAATAAAAATGCAACTCAAAAGTTATAATTGCAATTCTTTTGAGTTGTTTTTTTTGTTCTTTTCGTATTATCTGTCATTTTAATTTTTTCCACCTACGCTCGACATTAAAAACGCTTAGCATGGAACAAAACGATGCCTTTTGGGTGTCA
>CAZUET010000015.1:0-19580 GCA_964619685.1 uncultured Christensenellaceae bacterium | reverse complement strand
AACTTCCGCCAATGAATTCACGAATTAACGAATTACACGGAATGATCGATTCATCTTCGATAGGCTTAAAATATTTTAGATACTTAATCAAACGGTTAGCAACCAAGAATTGCGGATCATTATAATCAATTCTTTGTAATGCCGGCAATGCTAACTTACGAAGTACACAAAGTTCATAAGATAGGCTCGAATTAAATACATAATTTGCACCCTCTTGGTTAGGATAAATCCACTTAAACTCACCTTGTCTAACCGATTGCCACATATCGATAGTTTCGGATGCGGGGCAATTACGATACTGCATATCACGCACGATTCTACGGATAAGTCTCATATCTGTAGTATTCAACGGCGAGTGGTTATCAATGTTTATTTGAACTTGTGGTGCAATATATATCTTAAATTTTTGGTGTTTCGGAATAGATGAAGTGAGCGTTTCGTTTAGTGCATGAATACCCTCAATAATGATAGGACTATGCATATCTACCTTGATTGTTTTACCAACTTCCCTTCTACCGGCTGCAAAATTAAATCTCGGCAGTGTTACCTCTTCACCGTTAATTAGGTTGAATAAGTCCCTATTGAACAATTCTATATCCAAACAATTTATATGCTCCAAATCGAGTTTATCTATAGTGGTATTTTGAATTTCACAAAGGGCATCCTTTTCAAGATAATAGTCGTCCATCGAAATAGTTACTGGATTAATGCCCCTTGAAAGCAATTCAATCTTTAGACGATTACAGAATGTCGTCTTACCGCTTGAACTTGGTCCGGCGATAGCGATAAGGCGTAAATTATCAATATCAGCCTCTATCAATGAACCTAATTCAGCAAGCATTTTGTTATGCTTTGCTTCACACATTTGAACCAATTCCAATGCATTATTTTCAACCTTATGATTGATCTGTGCTATGGTTTGAGTGTTAACCTTTTTGGACCAGGAGTATTCTCTTGAAAGTGTCCTACCATAGGTCGATTCTTCTACAAACTTGGGGATAGTTGCATCAAGCTCATAGCGTGGATATTGGATGATCAAGCCAGGGCTGTACGGACGCAAAACATAATTATGAATGCAACCGGTTGACGGAAGCATGTATGAGTGCAAATAGTTATAGTAATCTCCGCACTTATATAAATGTGCATAAGTTTCGGGACGGTATTGCAAAATGTCGAGTTTATCAGAGTAATTGTTTGCTACATATATTTCCTTAGCATCTTTTGTGGAAACCGTAATGCGCTCAATTTGCATATCCGCCTTAATGATGCGGTCGACCTCTTTATTGATAGGGTCGGTTGCCTTAGAAATGTTAAAGTTTTTATTCAGTACCTGACAGAAAACGGAACGGGAAACATTATAACTGAATCTAATTTGAACATTAGGATATAAATTATGAAAAGCCATAGCAATTACATATCTCAATGTTGCTTCGTATGCTTTACCTGCCTCGATATTGTCTAAATCGAGCAAGGTAATATCGTCCCACTGATTTTTCTCGCTCAAGATATACTTCAGCTCTTTAACTTGAGAGCCGATCCTACAAACGCAATGTTTGGTCTTTTCTTCTTGAGGAACGAGATCGATAACTTGAGTACCCTCGGGCACTTCTATTTTTTTACCTTGAAAATTAATAGTTACCATATTTATAAAATCCTTTAAAATACTTATTTTTATGTTTGTCGCAACTGTTATTATACCATACTTTTTTACATTTTTCAATACCCAAAATGCAATTTACTATGATTTTATTTTCACTATCAGATACATTTACAACAGAACCATATTCATTAGTTACTTATGTACTTCTTTTAGATAGAAAGAAAGAATGTATTCAAGAAATTAACGGACAAGCCTTTCACCATTACAGCGAACAAAAACTTATATTTAATGGTTTTATTTTCTTTTTTTAAATCATCCTTATCTAAAATTACCGTTTTAGTAAATCCATACCAATGAGACACATTCTCAAGATATCCCATAGGAATAGGTTCTATATCTCCGTCTCTTAAGCGTTCATAATCATTTTTTTAAATAATAGAGGATAAAACAATGAATGAAATCATTGATAACAAAATGATCAATCAAATAAAATCTTTATTAGATAATTCAAGAAAAAAGTTGCATTTAAAGTCAATACAACAATTCTTACTACTTACTGGCAAATCAGTAAAACAATAATAAAAAATCGATAAAAGTTTGCAAAACGCTTGCAAAACGCAATCGTATAGTATATAATAATTATATTAGATAAATACTATAAATGGAGGTGAACAATATGGCAAGAACTGCAAGCGTATTTACAAGAGTCGAACCAACGATTAAAACTCAAGCAGAAAATGTTTTAGATCAATTAGGAATATCCATGTCAACAGCTATGGAAATCTATCTTCGTCAAATTGCTCTTCAAAGAAGAATTCCGTTTGAGATAAAATTATCCGACATCAAGGAACCTATCAGTTATGGCTCACTATCCGATGAAGATTTTGATGCATTAATGAATAAATCAATTAATTCATATGCCGATGGATCGTGTACAGACTTCGATGACTTTAAATCTAAAGTAAAGCAGGATCTAAAACTATGAATGAATGGAAAATAGTTATTACTCCAGAATTTGAACAAGAATTTATTAACATCTATACTTATATAGCAGAAGTATTATTTGTGCCCGAAACAGCTCAAAAGCAAATTAATAGGATTCTCGATCAAATAGAAAAATTGAATGAAATGCCCCACAGATTCCCTTTAATAGAAAGAGAGCCATGGCATAATCGAGGACTAAGAAAACTAATTGTAGATAATTACATAGTCTTTTACTTAACAAATGAAAAAACAAATGAAGTTATTATATTACACATTTTTTATAGTGGTCGTAATATAGGTGAGTTACTTCAAAGATAATTATCAAGCCGTACTGAAAAGTGCGGTTTTTTACACAACCCAAAGTCAAAATCCTTCCTTCAGTTTTTTGATGGTATTCCTTTATTAGTTATTTAAATCATTTCATGTACTACTTTTAGATAGAAAGAAAGGCGGAAGTTCTCCAATTAGCGAACATGCTATCCAGAACGCTTTCGATCAAGCCGTAAAGAAAAGTGGAGTAAAACGGATCCGAATACACGATCTTCGGCACAACTTTGTATCGAGACTCATTCATTTAGGTGCATCACCATATGTTGTGGCAGATTTTATCGACGACAACGTGGAGCAAATCTATAAAACCTATGGTCATTTATACGAAAAAAACAAGTTAGATATCCTAAAAAGCTCTAAAATCACTACTTTTTTACTTCGCAAAAAATATCACAAGAAGTAGCAAAACAGGACGATTGTAAACAAAAAACTACTTAAAAATGCCGTATTTTGTAAACCTTATAAAACAAAAAGGGAGCAAATTGTTCCCTTCTTTAAAATGGTGGAGATGGCGAGACTTGCACTCGCGTCTAACATAGAAATCACAGCACTTTCTACATATTTATTATACTGTTAGTTGTCGTCAGCTTCCGTCAGTATACGAACTATGCCTTCCAAGCTCTTTAAATTCTTTCCTTAGAAAAGGAGCATCCCCAAGAAAAGTTCCTCACAATCGATTACACCCGTTCTTATAAATGTGAGCAATTATAAGACGAATGGCTCTGCATTAAGCAGCAAGAGCGTAATTTTGACTATTATTGTCGTTTATTTTAAAGTGTCCTTCGTAACGAGTCGCTCCGATATGCTTATACTGCCCTTTCGTACGCCATCGAATCTAAAACACCCCCACGTATATTGTAATTATAAATTATTTTCGCAAATTTGTAAACATTTATTAATGGTTTTTGTTAAAATAGCCCGATCAATCTCTAAAATGAACTTTGTTTTTATTGCATTTTATTGTCTACAGTCCAAAACAATTAGAAAAAAGTGATCATAGACTCTGCAATAAACGATAAAAGAGGGGGCAAATTCGTAATTCTTGCAGTTATCCACAACCACTTATTTTTTTTTAATATTTCATATCATAAAAGCGCTTTGATTATTAGGTATATCTACTATTAGATACACTATCGTTTAGCTCCGCAAAACACAAAGGCGGATTTAACCTCTTTGGAGAAAAATTCGGCGATTATAATATTCCTATCATATTTTCAGTCTATTATAAGGAGTAGAAAAAACATAAAATTACTTGATAATGCGGTGACCAATTCGTCCGCCGTTATGGTGAGAACTTGAAATCAGGTACTATTTTCGACAAAGAATGTATAAAAATTAGCAGTCTTTTGGTTAGATTGCTAATTTTTTCTTGACAAATTAACGTTTTGGGTTTATAATGACAATATATTTCAATTAAAATAACTCATTTGGAGGCGATATAATGAAACAATTTAAGACTCAATCTAAGCGTATTCTCGATATGATGATTAACTCTATCTATACGCATAAAGAAATCTTTTTGAGAGAATTGATAAGCAACTGCTCCGATGCTTTGGATAAGCTTTGCTATAAATCGCTCACCGACGGAAGTGGCTTGAACAGAGATTCGCTCGAAATTAGAATTACACCCGATAAAACCGCTCGCACATTAACTATAAGCGATAACGGTATTGGTATGACTCAAGAAGAATTGGACAAAAACCTTGGTACTATCGCTCAATCCGGTTCTCTCGATTTCAAAAAGGATAACGAGGGTAAAGAGGATCTCGATATTATCGGTCAATTCGGTGTTGGTTTTTACTCCGCATTCATGGTAGCTCAAAAGGTTGTTGTTACATCTAAGGCTTATGGCTCTGACGAGGCTTACAGCTGGATAAGCGACGGCGTAAACGGCTACGAAATTAAAAAAGCTGAAAAGGACGGAATCGGTACTGATATCGTTTTGTTTATGAAAGAAAACACCGAAGATGAAAATTACGATAAATTCCTTGAAGAATATCAAATTACATCCTTGATTAAGAAATACAGCGATTATATTAGATTCCCTATCAAGATGCTTAAAACTAAGTATCTACCGTCCGAAAATGACGAGGAACCTAAAACTGAACAAGTTGACGAAACAGTCAATTCCATGATCCCTCTATGGAAGAAAAATAAGAGCGAGATAACAGACGAAAATTACAATTCCTTTTATAGGGATACATTCTACGATTCAGAAGAGCCTATCGCTCGTATTCATACATCCGTAGAAGGCGCTGTCAACTACAAGGCTCTGCTCTTCATTCCTAAAAAAGCTCCATATAACTACTATACCAAAACATACGAAAAGGGACTAAAGCTCTATACTAACGGCGTTTTAATAACAGATAGATGTGAAGAATTACTCCCCGATTATTTCAGTTTCGTACACGGTATCGTCGATAGCGAATTGATGCTCAATATCTCTCGTGAAACCATCCAAAACAATAGACAGTTAAGTCTAATTGCAAAGAATATCGAGAAGAAGATTAAGAACGAACTTGAAAATATGCTCAAAAATGACAGAGAAAAGTATGAACAATTTTTCAAGGAATTCGGTATGAATATCAAGTACGGCGTTTATTCCGATTGGGGAATGAATAAAGACTTGCTACAAGATCTAATGATATTCTACTCTGTAAAGCAAGACAAGATGATCACCCTTAAAGAGTATGTCGATTCAATGATTACCGATCAAAAATTCATCTATTACGCAGTAGGACCATCTAACGATAGAATTAAAGCACTTCCCCAAGCTGAAAGAGTTTTGGAGCAAGGATATGATATTCTATGCTGCACCGAGAATGTGGACGAATTCGCTCTTAGAGCAATAGGTAAATATGCCGACAAGGAGTTTAGATCAATTTCCGAACAAGACAACGGAATCGAAAATAAGGACGAAGAAACCAACCAAGAGGAATACAAGGATATTACCGATTATATCAAAGAATGCTTGGGCGATAAGGTTGTCGCTGTAATGGCTTCTAAGAGATTAAAATCGCATTTTGTTTGCTTGACAGCAAAAGGCGAGTTATCCATAGAAATGGAAAAGGTCATCAACTCTCTGCCTAATGCAGATAAGATTAAAGCCGATAAAGTGTTAGAAATCAATCCCGAGCATCCTGCATTCCAAAAGATCCGCAAAGCATACGACGAAGATAAAGAAAGACTTAAGAAATTATCCAATGTAATGTATGCAGCTGCAGGTCTTATCGAAGGATTGCTTCCCGACGATCCGACACAATTATCCGACGCTATATTTGATTTGATCGATTAGTAAATTAGTCAATAAGATAGAAAAACACAGTATATCAAATGGTATGCTGTGTTTTTTATGTGGATAAGTAGCCATAGTCTTCAAGAGACTAAATTGTTGCACAATTTGATTCTCACGCTGTTCGAATTTCAACTACACTTGGGTATGACGGCGGACGAATGTGTATTATGGTTGATCCGTAAAACATAGTACATTTATTATAAAAAAGTATGCGTGTTAGGCATACTTTTTGGCACTTTTTATAGATGATCCTTGTAGTGCTATGACAATGTTTATACAAATGAATACTTGTTAATGCGTGCGGAAGCAGACAATTACTAATCTCGTAAGTATACGGCTATACAACAACGGCTTGTGGTATAATTGTTCTTCTAATATACCTTTATGCTTTATCTATATACAGTTTTTCTTCAATCAGAAACACAACTATTTCGTCGATGCTTAAAAAACTAATCGTGGCGGGGACGGAAGACGACTACACGGTGACGGTCGGTTGTCGGAGTGGATAGTTCGGTATCAGTAAGGAGCAGTTCATCGGGTGATATGTTGACGGCTTTTGCAATGTCCCATAAGTCGTCACCAATGTTGGTATAATAGATGCTTATTCCATTCGGATTTGGCATCTTTTCATCATTCTCTTTAATTGATGAGATCCATTTGAGCGTATAAGTTTTATAGACACATACACGAGCCTTTAGCATTGCTCTTAGTCTAAGTATGCCAGACATAAAATCAACTGTAAGATCGGTTATCAAGGCTTCTGCTGTCAAAGAATCGTCGGGACTAATATCGGCAACCGATTGGGTAACGGAAAAAGGCAATTCTACTTGAACCGAATCCACCCTTTCATCGACGCTGTACAGCACCGTTGCTACAGCTAATCCCTCAACGGTTACTTCGTTCTCACCGGACAGCACATTCGCTATATTTACCCTCAATACGGTTGATGCTAATACTGTGGCATTCTCGGGTAGTTCATCACTTTCAGCCTCTGTGCTTACTGCAAAATCTAATGATTCGCATTTGACATAGCGTTTACATGGCAAATATTCCTTTTCCACCGTTAATTCGTTACTTAATGAAAATGCATCGGTCACAAGCTCTTCGTCTTTTATACCTACATCATATCCGTTCAATGTAACATATGCTTCGATTTCAAATATGTTATTATCACTTTCGCCACTTAACACAAGTCTACTGCTTTTCACTATTGCTGTAACATCGGCAGTATTTTCGGCTTCGATTTCTTCGGAAAAAGGAATTTCAATACTTTTACCTTGAACACCGTTTGATCCTACATAAACTATATTCGTTTGGACGAACCCTTCTACCGTAGCACCAACATCACTTTTAGATACCGTTGTAATTAATGGTATCGTATTAAAGTATAAAACCTTATCAACAGCAGTTCCGCTTTCTTCTTCGTGTGATACCTCAAATGTATTTTCCTTTAGAGCGGTCAACTCTACACATTCAAAATTTTCCCTTTTTAAAAATACATTTTCGACATTCTCCACAGACCTGCCGTCATTTTTACCGATCACGCTGATATTAAAGTCGCAAACAGCGGTAAGTGTTACAGTATCATCATGTAATTTGCCCGACACATCAACTACACTCGACGAAACACTTAATCTGTCTGTCGGTGCGATTTCGCCTGAAATACTTTCGCTAAAATCACAAAAATAATCCAATCCGCATGTTTTATTTTCTTTATCGATATATATTACCTTGTATGCTGTCTTACCGCTAATTCGAGTCTCGCCCTTCATAGGCTCGGCGTTCAAGACCTTGCATTCGGCAGAAATGCCCAACAGCCTCTTTATTCCGCCACGGTCCTTTGCATCTACCGAGCATGTAACCGCAAGCTGGTCATAAGCAACGGTGGTAAGACAATTGTTGATGATTTCTTTATAAGTTATTTCCATAGATAATTCCTCCAAAGTTTTTTGATAATATCTATGTATGAAATTGCAAATTTATGCATAGGAAATGGCATTTACAAAGATAATAATTGAAAAATGACATAAGTATTTGGAATTATTAAAAAATAGTGGGCGACGGATGTCGTCCACTAAGTATTCTTGAGATATAGCCATAGCGTTATGGCTGAAGGATTGCGTTTACATTAATCCTTTTCGATAATTTGAATCATTTGCTCAAGGGAAATATCCTCAGCCTTGGCAATATAGAGCAATCTATCGTTATATAAATCTGCAGTCGTACAAGCAATCATAAGTAAATTCATAATAATTTCTTTATTTAGCTCACATCCACTGTAGAATTGAACAACGCGGAAAAGAATTTTACCGCTCTTGTAGTCATAATCAAAGCAACCGTTAAAGAGTTCAAAGTTGATGATATTGATTGCTACTGCCAAACGATTACGAACACCCTCGGGAATTATAAAAGGAAGCTCGGAATAAATGGAAACTGCTTCTTTTTCGGCATTAACTCTGATCAATAGAGGAATAGGTAAATCGTTACCACGAGCACCTGACTTAATCACCAGTTCGTCTTCATATCCGTCATAATTCCAATCATCGGATTTTAATGTTTTACAAATTGTTTTATAGATTGCCTGAGCTTGTTTAAGTTGCTTCTTATCCATTATAAAATCTCCTTATAATATATTTAGAACCCGATCTTGGGTTTATTTGTATTTTTGGTAAAATTAAAGTCGTCTTCGCTTGCCACCGCTCTTTCAAAATCGTCCTTGGTGATAACAAGCTCGCTAACCTTATTTAGTTGGCATCTCATAGCTGCTTTACCCTCGGCACGCTCATACAGATTACGAACCAATCTGGCGTTACTGAACGTTTTTTGCTTTAAAGCATTTTCTGGAATTGCTTCAAAATAGTTGCGTGCGGCTTCAAGGCACGCTTCGTCGCAAGCATATCTCTTTTTAGACATATAAACAAATATTTCATAAAGCTGCGTATTCGTATAATTGGGGAACTCGATCGTATACGGTATACGACTCTTCAAGCCCTGATTGCCTTCCATTAAACGAGCCATTTCATCCTTATAGCCTGCGAAAATGACTACAAGATCATCCTTATGGTTTTCCATTTCGGCAATCAATGTTTCAAGTGCTTCAATTCCGTAATCCTTGTTGTCCGATTCGCCCCTATATAGGGAATATGCCTCGTCAATAAACAAAACGGAGCCTAATGCATTTCTACATACTGCGGAGGTCTTCGGTGCAGTCTCACCTATATACTTACCACAAAGGTCACGCCTTGAGCATTCATAGAAGTTACCTACACGCAAAACTCCCTTTTCCTTGAGCATTTTACCGATTATACGAGCAATGGTGGTCTTACCTGTACCGGGATTACCCGTAAATTGCATATGGAAGCACGGTCTATCGACTGAATCGGTTTTCATACTCAACTCTATTTGTGCTACAATCTCGTGAATCTTTTCGGTAATAGCCTCAGTTCCGATCATTTCCTTGAGCTGAGCCTCTGCAGAAATATTTGCAAGATCGGTATTTGCACATATCGATTTCATATTTTCGGCACTGACAACATTATTATCGATATCTTGCTCTGACTCGAAAAGTATTTTTTCGTATACCGCTTCTCTTGCTATCTTAGATATGGTATTTAAGCCGTAAAATCTTCCGTCTGCCTGCTCCTCGGATATTCTTTCATCAAAGTATACCCAAGCATCCTCATTGACGGTATATCCCATATCTTCAAACTCCATTGATGCATAGCTTCTCATTTCGTCGGTAGTAAGAGGAGGTACAGATATGACCTTGACGCTCAACACATCGGCAATGGATGCACGAACCTTTCCTAACATATTTTTTTCAAGGAACGGAACACGGAAAACATATATAAAGCTTTCGTTATTCTTTTCGATCGCTCTTAAAAGTGCTTTAAACTTAGCAGTTTCTGTTTTTAGTAGTGCCTTACTAATATCGATAGATAAAATCTTGACCTCGGATGGATTGCCACGTTCAATAATATCTGTTAGATCCTCTTCATCATTGAATACCTCTTCTCTAACCGGGTTTTCGGTATTCATTTTACATATATTTGCATTTGTGATAGCGTCTGCAAGAATATATAGATATGTAGTATATCCGCATCCCGAACCAATGGAAAAGAGATAACACCTATCCGTCAAAACATTGCAGATATTCTTTTCCTTAACAATGGGTGCCATCCTTTTAATCTCTTTGATAAGTGCTTTAAATTCTTCTGCACCAACAAGTCCGTCAACATCGATCTCTTCGTTCTCGCTTTCTTCGTCTTTACTTGGCGTGAAGCAAGCATCAAATTCATCCTTAGGTGCTTTTTTACCGCAATTTTCCATTTCGGCTTGAACATTAGCAAAAATATCGGCTAAAACATCTTTATCAAGTAATCCCTCCTGTTCATCATTCTCATCATCATCTTCTTCCATTTCTTTTTCATAAAGCATTCTATCATGTTCTTTAAGCAAAGCAAGGACCTTCTTCGATGCACGAGGAGATAAGTCATCATATTCTAACTCCATTATATTGTTTGGAGTAATATCGAACAATTTATTAAAGATCCTATAAATTCTATTGTCAGCCGCTTCATATCCGGCATTTGGATCGTATGCAACGGCAACCTTAAAGGTTTCATTGGAATAAAGCAAAAGTCCCATCGTGTTTTCGATTTCGTCAATAAAAATTTCGACGGGAGATTTATCAAAATGGTTATTTGGATCAAGAACCCATTTACTATTAAAACTAACTGTTATAATTCCAACTTTTTCTTTCTTTATCATATTTTTCTTCCTTAATGCTCTAATAGTATATCATATATATTTATACATTGCAATACCCAATTTTTTTCGATTTTCCCCACACGTTATTAATCAATCGCCAAAAAAATTAGTTATCTCGGCGGTTTTTCAACTCTTGTATAACATCGTATATTACCTGCAATTCCTCCGGACTCGAATACTCGAGCACAAGCTTACCTTTATTATCACCACCCGAAAAGGTTACAGGCATTTGAAATACCCTTTCCATATCAAGCACCATGTTCTCAAGCTCGGGAGAAATCGACTGTCTTTTCGAAGCAACCTTATTTGACACCGATTTAGGTGATGAGGTCGTTTTAGACAGTCTATCGATTTCACCGATAAGTGCATGGACGCTCCACTTGTTTTCAACGCATTTTTCGGCAAGTGAAAGCATTTGCTTTTCAGATTTGACCGATAAAAGAGTACGAGCATGTCCTTGACTAAGCTTAGATTCACGAACCATCTCTTGAATAGATTCGGGAAGCGTCAGCAATCGTAATAAGTTGGCAACAGCCGAACGAGAACGCCCTAAGCCTATAGAGACTTGCTCTTGAGTCAAATTATTTGTTTCCATTAAAAGCTTAACTGCCTTAGCTTCTTCTATGGGGTTTAACTGCTGTCTGTGCGAATTTTCTATAATGGCAATTTCGGATAACTGCTCGGGTGTAGCCGATATAATGATTGCAGGAATCTTGATAAGTCCAGCCATTCTTGACGCTCTATATCTTCTCTCGCCTGCAATAATCTTATAAAAATTGCCTTCACGAATTACAAGAACAGGCTCAAGTACGCCGTGTGTACGAATACTATCGGCAAGCTCTTGTAATGGCTTATCGTTAAAAATCGAGCGAGGCTGACTGTAATTAGGTAAAACATCGCTGATGCTTATATATTTTATCTCACCAGACTTAATATAATTAGGCATTTTTCCTCCTTGGTCATTTAATACAAATTACGCTTGCGTAGCTCGCAATTCCTTCTTCTCTACCAATCAATCCCAGACCCTCGGTCGTGGTTGCCGTAACACCGACAGAAGCTATAGCAACTCCGCAAAGTGATGCGATACTCTCCCTTATATTAGGTATAAAAGGCGAAAGACGAGGCTTTTCGGCAAGAATCGTAATAGATATCGAAACAGGCTTCAAGCCACATTCAGCGACCTTATGCAATACATCCCTTAACAAAACAGTGCTATCTATACCGTTATAGCGACTGTCATTTGGCGGAAATTGATTACCGATATCGGGCAAAGATGCAGACGATAACAAAGCGTCCATAAGCGCATGCAATACAACATCTGCGTCACTAACTCCTAAAAGTCCTTTATCATAAGGAATACAAACGCCACCTAATACAAGGCGTCTACCCTCAACCAACCTATGCATATCGTATCCGTTACCTATCTTCACGCAAAAATCGCTATTAATATCACCCATATACGTGATTTTTTTATTATTTATCGATCCCTCTACCGTTATTAGCGAATATTCTTTTACCCATAGACCGCCGTTATCGGTTATTGTATCGAGAATAGGTGAACCAAGATACTTATCATACAAAGCAATAAGCTTTTTTCTATCAAATGCTTGGGGAGTTTGTACCGCTTTTGCATTTTCCCGTTCAAAATATTCGACGCATTCGTCATTTTTTACGACCAAGCTATCGGAAATGGGTACTATCGGAACTATTCCTACAGAATCGGAGAGCGCATTTATCACCCTTAATATCAGTTCTTCGTCTATAAAGCATCTTGCACCGTCATGGATTAGTACATTATCGCCTGATGCTGACAAAATACCGTTATAACTACTTAAATGTCTATTATCTCCGCCCTTTACAACTTTAATCGGTGTAGAACAAGACGCAAAAAGAGAAGATATCTTATCTATATTATCATCATTGGCAACTATAACTATTTCGTCTATTGATTCCAACCGCATAAACGGCTCTACCGTTTTTACTATCAACGGCTTACCGTCAATAGGGTAAAGCATTTTATCTTCGCCAAAACGAGAGGAATTGCCGGATGCTAATATTACCGCACTAATTCTCTTCGACGATTTCATACATATCTTCGGCTTGAGCTTTGGTCACTACCGATTCTATGGATAGGACCTTTACAGAAAGCGATCTATTACCAAAACGAACGGTAACAATGTCACCGACCTTGACTTCCTTAGACGGCTTGACGGGCTTACCGTTAATATAGATACGCTCATCCTCGCAAACATCCTTAGCTACGGTACGCCTTTTTATTATTCTACTTACCTTTAAAAACTTATCAATTCTCATGACTATTTGAATAACTTCATTACTTCGCTTCGAACATCTCTAATTACATCATTCTTTTCTCTATTAGAGCTGATCTTTACAAGATTACCCTTATGGAGCTTAATTGCCATTTCATAGCGCTCCTTGACTTTTGCTTGGTATTCTTGGTTCTCGTAAATTTCTTTTCCTTCACTTCTTCCGTTTAACCTATCTTCCTTAAAAGCAGGTATATCCAGGAATATAACGAGATCGGGCATCAATAGGTCTATAGCAGGCTTATTGAGGTCGTACACCCATTCGGGAGAGTGCCCCTGTGCATTATAAGCTATAGAACTAAGATAGTATCTATCACATACTATGTTTACGCCATTATTAAGAAGCTCGAGCAATCCGCCTTTTTTGGTGATATGATCGATACGGTCCGCTAAAAAGAGACCTGCAACACCCTCTTCGGAGGTTTGCAATTCACCTTTTAGATAGGTTCTCAACAGCTTACCCATTGGATCGGTGGTGGGTTCACATGTTTGAACTGTTTCTATTTGTGACAAATTAAGATATTCTGTGAGATTGTGACAATGGAATGTTTTACCGCAACCGTCTAATCCCTCAAATACAATAAATTTTCCTCTCTTTTTTTCTTCCATATTAGCTCCTTTTGACTTCTATAACATCTTTTATATTTCTTAGAGTTTTCTTTACCGATTCGAGCGTTGCTACCGAATCAACCTCAAGCCCGACCATAATTACCGCTTTATCGGAATTCCTAAACGCATTAGCATTGATTCCAACGAGCTGGACCTTATCCATATTATTGAGGACTTGACATACATCAGCCGTCAAATTCTTACGGTTCAATGCAATGATGGTTAGTGAGACCGAGAATTTAGCGCCTGCTGACACGCTTGCCCATTCGGTAGTGCATAATCTTTCTTTTTCGGCAGAGGTAAGGTTAGCACAATCGGCACGGTGTATCACTATACCACGCCCTCTCGATATATAACCGACTATTGGATCGCCCGGTACAGGTGAACAGCACTTGGCTAAGCGGAACAGCATTCCATCGTCGCCCTCTACAAGAATACCGCCTGTAGCCGTCTTATTGGGGGCATGTATTACCGTTTCCTTAGTTTCTTCCTTGATACCCTCGATATATCTATGGGTGAAGAAAGATGCAAGGCTCTCCGTCCTTATAGTACCTGCTCCGACACCTGCATAAAGATCTTCTTCGGTGACTAGTGCATACTTAGCCGCAGCGTCCTTAACGGCTTCAGGAGTGATGACCTCGTTCGGCTTAAAGCGTTTTTTACGAATTTCGTTTTCAAGCATCGATTTACCGATTTTGATATTATCTTCACGATTAAGCTTCTTAAAAAACTGCTTTATCTTATGTCTTGCACCGTTGGTCTTGACTATTTTGAGCCAATCCCTCGAAGGATGCTTACCCTTTGTTTGTATCTTGACTTGATCACCATTTTTAAGCACGGTGGTAATAGGCATAAACTGACCGTTTATAAATGCTCCGCTACAACGGTTACCGACATCGGAATGAACGGCATATGCAAAATCCACAACTGTAGCCCCAAACGGTAGTTTGAAGACCTTACCGTCGGGTGCATATACATAGACCTCATCACTAAATAAGCTTGAACGAAGTGCAGCTAAAAATTCTGCGGAGTCGGCATCATCCCTTTCCTCTTCCATTACCTTACGCAACCAGCTGATCTTATAATCAAGTTCGGCATCCGTCTTACCGTCCTTATATTTCCAGTGAGCGGCAATACCGTATTCCGCTATACGGTGCATTTCTACCGTACGGATCTGAACCTCAAATGGGTACCCTGAATCACTATAAACTGTGGTATGCAAGGAACTGTAACTATTCGCCTTTGGACGGCTAATGTAATCCTTCATTCTATCGGGCATGGGTCGCCATTCCTGATGCACATACCCAAGCGCCTCATAACATTGATTTTTATCACCGTCAATAATAAGACGAACCGCCACAAGGTCATATATCTCGTTAAAGGCATGCCCTGTACGTTTCATTTTACGGTAAACACTGTAATAGTGCTTTTTACGACCGCTTATCTCGAACTTGATACCGCATTCTTTAAAATCGGGCGCAAGCTTGCGTTTGACTTCGTCAACTATTGTTTGAGGTTCAATGGGAATACTCGACATAAGTGCCTTAATCTCGGCATATTCCTCAGGCATTAGATAGTAGAAACACAGATCCTCCAATTCGCCCTTTATCTGCATAATTCCAAGTCTTGCTGCAAGGGGTGCAAATATTTCCAATGTTTCCTTAGCCTTGACTATTTGCTTAGAACGCTCCTTACTCGCAAGCGTTCTCATATTATGCAATCTATCCGCAAGCTTGATAATAATGATCCTAACGTCATTACACATAGCAAGTATCAGCTTACGCAAATTCTCCGCTTGCTCCACAGTAAAGATAGCATCGCCATCGTCAAGAATTATATTTCCGTTTTTCTTAAGCTTCAGCTTGGTAAGTCCGTCAACTATATTGGCGACCTCGCTACCGAATAACCCTATCAGCTCTTCCTTGGTCGTATCCGTATCTTCTAACACATCATGCAAAAAGCCTGCCTTTATACTCGTCGAATCCATACCAAGGTCAAGAAGAATACTTACAACGCTCACGGGATGCATGATATAAGGCTCGCCGGACTCTCGCTTAACTCCGTCGTGCTTAGCATACGCATATTCGTATACTTCCATGATCTTTTCGGTTTGTTCGTCGCCAAAAACAGAACGAATCCGCTCTTTTAGACGAAGGACCTCTTGTTCGTAGCATTCCTCCATAGTATTCTCCCAATTATTCGTTACCGTCCAAGATACTGCTCGGTTATACCTCGTACTGTTTACGCATCTCGACTTCGCTTGACTCCGCTCAGTATGACAGGACTTCGGTAGTTTATTTAATTAATTATAACAGTAACAAGGTATCTATGTCAATTTCAATTTTCGTTAAACATGGCTTAAAATCAAAGTTTAATGGCAAGAATACGATTATTAATATTGCTTTTTCGGTTAAAAAGTAGTAAAATAGTAATATAATACTTTATAAAGGTTTTATGTTTAGGTCAGCTTGTACTAAATAAAGTTGTTAGATGGAGCGTATAATGCTACACCTATCACGCATAAGAATAAGTAAAATAAGCTTGGCAAAGGGAGAATATTGCATGAACGGTTACCGCACTATAAGCCGACTAAATGAGATGCCTGTCGGTATATACATGGTCGAGAATATTGACGACGGAGATCGGTATATACTTAAACATTACCCATCCGTTTCCGCAAAAAATGCCGAGCTTTATTGGTTCGATAAGCTTATGGGTAATAAAAATTTTCATATCAGTAAGGTGATCAAAAACGACGATCAAGATATACTTATCGAATATTCGGGCGGAAACACATTGCTTCACGATATTGCTAAAGGACCAATTTTTAGATTGAGCGTACTCGCCGAATTCCTTGCACGCTACCTTAAAGCATTTTACAGTGAAAGTGGTGGATTCGTGCTTGATGAAATGGATCTTAGCGGATATATTCAAAAGGGAGGACTTTTTATAGCTTTTGACTTTGTATCCGCAAGAATGGGCTTAGAAAATGAATTAGTAGCGGAGGTCGTCGCATCGGTGCTTGTTAACCGTAATATTGCCGACAACCGCAAGCAAATATTTATCAGAGAGCTTGTAAAGGCTTTTGGCGGTACTGTTATACAATATAAAACCGAGATACTAAGGCTTACAAGGGATAAGCTCGATAGAAGTCCAACCATAGGCATAACTGCCGAAGGACTTTACAAATTGATAGGAAAGGTGTAGAATATATAAAAAGCCTTTGCTAAAGGACTGCTTTTATTAAGGAATATAGGTAAAGATATGGAATCAAAGTATTTAACTCCAGCCCAATTATGGCACGATTTTAATCCTAAAAAGGATCCACTGAGAGTTTCGGTGATCGAAAACAAGGCGGATGAGTTTTTTTTACACCGTTCGTTGTTTTTTACAGCCTTTTTAGACGGTGAGAGCGAAATCAGAGCTTATGCTAAAATCGTCTCTCCGCTCAATCAAAAAAATAAGCAAAAATTTATACTGTATATCCCTGATATTCACGACCAAGGTAATATAGACGAAAGATTGACCGATTTTGCTTCTCGAGATTATACCGTAGCAACAGTCGATCTGTCGGGAGAGGGTATTCGCCATACATCATATCCATCGGCATATTCGTACGGTAAGTACCAAAACGCAATCGATAATCTACATAATTGCACACCGTCGGCAGAAGCATCACCCATGTTTTTGTGGGCAAGAATACTGCGTAGATTTTTGACGGTTGTAGAAGAATACTATCCCCGTGTTAAGCCTGTATGCGTAGCTGAAAGAGCCGGTAACGAATTATTATGGCAACTTATTGCAACCGATAAACGCATTTATGGTGGGCTTTCCATTCTTGGTAGCGGATTAGGAAGTTTTTTGGGCTTCAATAAGCCTACTATCGCCGAAACTGACGATAACGCGCATAAGTGGGAAATGGCACTTTCTCCACAGGCATACGTCAAATCTACCACCTGTCCCATACTCATTGTAACATGTGCAAATAACGAGAGCGGTGAGTTCGATAAGCTCGATAACCTCGTTAGATTATTGCCTGAGCAATCACTCTGCTCTACCATAGTTTCCAATAGATTATCCAAGCAGATCACAGAGATTTCATACGCATCGATGTGGCGTTGGCTCGAGGGTAGATATTCTGCCAAAAAGGAGTTACCTAAATCGCCCGACCTTAACTATTCGGTAGAAAGCGGTAAGCTTGTAGTCGATGTCGATCCCGACGAAAGTGATAAGAAGGTCTCTAAGGTAAGCTTATATTATTCATACGACGAGCCTAACCCCGAATACCGTAACTGGCACTGCTCTATGGGTAAAAACGAAACAGACTATAGATTCGCCATAACCGTATGCGAAAAGGATATGGAAATATATGTCTACGCTAATGTGCAATACCGTGACGGCGTGGAAATAGCGTCTACCCCTATCAAGATCGATCTCGAAGGACTTAATGTTACAAGAAGACGCATCACTCCTAATAAACTGCTATTCGATACAGATATGGAGTTATCATTTTTTGCCGAAAACGACGATGTCGTGCTTAAAAACGATACCTGCTCTATAAAGCGTGACGATAGAGGTTTACCCGGTGTTACCGTTGAGAAGGGTACACTCGTAAGCTATAGCGTAAACGAAAAGCGTAAGCTATGGACGGAGGGAATTTTGCAGATTTCGGCATATTCCATCACCGCAAAAAATATATTGATCCGTTTAACAATCCTCGACGATGGCAACTATAAGAAGTATACCGCAAAGGCATTCCTTGACGGCGGTTTTGCATGGCAAAAACTCATGATCTCATGTGATGATTTCAGAGATGAAAAGCAACTCGCATTGGAAAATTGGGATAATATCAAAAAAATAGAAATAATCAATGCCGAAGGCGTGTTATTCAATAATATGCTTTGGGTCTAATGAGGTAATTTTATGTCAAAGCAAGAAGATGCTCCTATGACACCGAAAAGGCTGTTTGTAATAGTAATCGAGTTGATACTCGTATTTATGCTGGCATTAGTGCTTGTGGGAGTGGTTCAACAATTCTTAATATGCCCAATCAGAGTATCAGGGGGTAGCATGATGCCCACTATCCGTGAAAGCGGTGATAAGGTCTATGTTCTTAGAGTTGCTAAAGAATACAATATTGGCGATGTTATCGTCTTTTATAAACCAAATAGCGGTGAAAACGACGAAACTCTCAACCCTTCAAGTAAGCAAACTACACTGACCGATTTTTTGAGAGGACTTCCCATAATCGGTTCAAGAATACATGCCGACGAAGATTCAGAGGGCAATAACGGTTATAAGGCAATCATTAAAAGAATAGTTGCATGCCCCGGAGATAGAGTGGAATTTATAGACGGTTACTTATATGTAAACGGCGATCGTGAAACACGATTCGGATACAAATTTCCGCATGTCGGCGTTGGTGATAACAATGGTCACTATGCACATACCATGGAAAAAGGCGAATACTTCGTTATGGGCGACAATAGAGAGGATAGCATCGATAGCGAGGATTACGGTCCAATACAAGAAAGCATGATATACGGTAAAGCCGTTTTATTAATTACAAACGGAGAATATAAAACAAAATTTTAAGAACATATGAGTTCAATTAAAAAACAATAGCCGTAAAAGACGTATAAAAGTAAAATTAATACAATAATTT
>CAZUET010000014.1:0-20886 GCA_964619685.1 uncultured Christensenellaceae bacterium | reverse complement strand
CTTTATCATATATGTATCTTGCAGATCCTAATACCCTTCTTTATGTTGAGTTTACTTCTAAAAACGGAGACTATGTCGCTAAAGACCCAGTTGAAGCGGGCGAAGCCTTTATTGGAGAATTTGAGAATGGCACTTATTCGGCGTTTACCATTAAAATATTAAATGGCAAAATTTCAGAAATCGTAGCAGAATTAGATTCCGGATGTAAAATTTCTTACAAGTTCCATGATTATGGTAATGTATCATTTGAAATTCCTGATGCTATAGAAGACACGACCGGTGGTGATATAGATGGCGATGATGACGATACCCCCGTAGGCGGTAGTTTAACTTCTACATTTATCGGTGCGGATTTAAGCGTTGGCAAAGGTGAATTAGAATATACAAGTAATGTCGGTGCAAATGGCTTGGATGAAACAAGAGGATTACAGTTTATGCAAGCTAACGGAAAAGCTGTTTTAACATCCAAAACGGTTGTTGAGAATGTTAGCAGTGTAACTGTTGTTGTTCAAACTAATGCTGATAACGGTATGAAGGTAAGTATCAAGGTTGGTGGTACAAACTTAACCTCAGGCGGTCTTACCATTGTTTCCGTTTCTAAATCGGAATATACCGAATTGCAAACTATTACATTTGTATCGTCGACTGCATTATCAGGAAAGGTTGAAGTAACACTTACTCCAACACAAACCAAAAAATCAATGTACATCCTTACCATATCTATCAATGGTAGTTCTTCGGGCAGTTCTTCGGGGGGAAATACGAAACCTACCGAAACTATGGAAGATCAATCATATGATGAAAAAACATTTGACCAAGAAAATCTCCAAGATAAAATACTAAAGGAAGACGGTGCTATCGGTTTACCTTCAACGGGTGATATTGATGTTTTAGTAATCCCCGTCCAATTTGTAGGCGAAACCATTACACAAGGTCAATTGGATAGGCTTAAGCTTGCCTTTAACGGTACTTCTGCCGATACAGGCTGGGAAAGCGTCAAGACTTTCTATCAAAAGAGCTCATATGGTAAGTTAAATTTATCCTTTGATTTTACCGATATCGTAAGTCTTAAGAATAATGCAAGATATTATGAGAATTACAAGAATTCAAGGAATCAAAATGAAACAGGTTCCGATGCCATTCTTAAGGAAGCACTTTCCGCTCTTGATAGCACTATAGACTTTTCTAAGTATGATACCAACGGAGACGGCTGTATTGATGCTGTATATATAATCTATTCTGCAGATGTGGATTATGATGATGCGGATTTCTTCTGGGCATATGTAACTTATTATCCAAACGAAGAAACCTATGATAATGTAAATCTATCTTATTATATGTTTGCAGGCTTTGACTTTATGGATGAAAGTTTGACAGCAACAAGTCCTACAGATGTTGTATATCCGATCAGCATCAATACTATGACTTATATTCACGAAACAGGACACCTTTTAGGACTTGATGACTACTATGATTACTACGAAAGATTAGGTGCTAATGAAGGCTTAGGCGGAGCGGATATGATGGACTATAATATTGGCGATCACGGAGCATATTCTAAGATAATGCTTGGTTGGATGGATGCAACCGTTGTAACTTCTACCCAAACTATCACCATTTCGTCATTATCGACCTCGGGCGATTGTATTTTAGTACCGTTAGACTTTAATAACTCCTATTTCTCCGAGTACTTACTTATCGACTTATATTCAGCTACAGGATTGAATGAGTTAGAATCAAAAATGGATGGTTCATATCTATATGACGGAGTAGCTTACGGTGTGCGTATTTACCATGTATCGTCTCAAATCGATACGCCTTGTGATGAAGATGAGTACTACTCCATTACCAACTATAATAACTCCATTACTGATGTAGCACTTATCAAGCTCGTTGAAGCTGATGGCGAGAGTAATTTTGATAGTAGTGAAGGATTAGCATCATCCTCCGATCTATGGCATAAGGGTGATACTTTCAGTAAAGTATTCTCATCCTATACTCGTAATGATAATAAACTCATAAATTTTGATATCACAATAGTTAGTGATTCTGCAGATTCGGCAACAATCACCATTACATTTGCTGAATAGTAGATTATTTAGAGAATAAAAAAGCAAGTCGACGCTGACTTGCTTTTTTTATTGCTTTAATTGTTTATTTTTCAGGATAAATGACGATCTCTACATCAGTTAATGGAAATGTACAGCAAGGATGAATATATCCGTAATCCTTATCTGCAAGTCTTCTACCGTCTACCGATTTAGGAATATACACGCTACCGCTTACCAATCTTGAATGGCACCATCCACATTCACCTGAACGGCAGTGAGATGGTAGATAAATGCCGTGTTTTTCCACCGACTGAAGGATAGTATCATTACAAGATGCTTCTATTTCGTACTTTTTATCACGAGCGATAACCGAAATTTTAACTGTTTCGCAATCGGGCTTATTGTAATCGGTATCTTTTTGCGGATTATGATATTCACCGAACAATTCACGTCTTACAAATTTACGCCTAATACCTAATTGTTCGATTTGTGAATCTGCGTATTCGTACATTCCTTGCGGACCGCACATAAAGATCGAGTAGGGCTTATCCGAAGGAGCATATCGTTTGATAAGTTCTGCAGTTAAAAATCCGTTTTCATACTCGCTGTCCTTTTCATCGCTTAGAACATATACTACATTAAACCTGTCTGAAGAGTTTGCTATTCTGTCGAATTCGTCCTTAAAGAGAATATCAGATTTGGTTCTTGAACCGTATAACAATGTCAAACTAAGAACTTCATCTCCGCATTCTATTGCTCGTGCAAGACTTAAAAACGGAGTTATACCGCTACCGCCTGCTAAACCTATTACATTTTCCGCATCTCTAAGCGGTTCATATGAGAACTCTCCAAGTGGTGCAGATGTATTTACCTCATCACCGACCTTCCATGTGTCGAGAATATAATTTGTAGCCAAGCCGTTAGCAACTCTTTTGACGGTAATTTGATAAAAGCCGTTTAAAGCGTCGGATGGTGATGATGATATTGAATAAGGTCTTGTAAGTATAGCTTCCCCAATGTTGAGGGTAATGCTTAAATATTGACCTGCACTAAAATAAGCTAATTTTTCCGTACCTTTAGCACTGTTAGCCGATAAAGTATATCGTTTAACATCTTGTGAAAACTCTTCAACCTTGGTGATGATGAGTGACTGATTGTCGGGGTGCAAAGCTTTTGCGATTTTATTTGCGAGATAACTATCTTGATGGGGTAGCGGATCGGCGGGGCTTGAAGCGATCATTGCATCTCTTACAGCACCTATTTTAGTAAATTTCATCGGACTTAAAGAAGAAATTTTAGGTTTTTTCATTTTAGTTACCTCCTTTTAGTTTTCCAATTACCGAAGTAGCAGCATTAATTCCTGTAATATAGGCAGAGCTGTAACCGTCCCCTCTAACATTGTGTCCACCGCAATAGGTTAGGTTTTCCACAGTGAAATCTTGAGAGTTTTGCATAATTCTTGTCATTATGCTATCCCAATCCGACAATTCATATCCGTATATTTCTCCGTTAGGGGTACCGAGATATCTTGCAAATGTAACAGGGGTTGCAATCTCGATTTCCTCTATATGGGAGAAAATATCGAGACCAAGCGTCTTTTCGTAATCCTGTATAGCACGCTTGGCAATGTCATTTTTCCACTTCTTGTAGTTTTCGGGGGTTAAGTTCTCGGGTAGATCTTCGCCGAACATAGGAAGAGTGAAGAACAGCATACTCGTTCCTTCGGGCGAAGCATCGGGAATAGCCTCATTCAAACAGTTTACAACATAATAATTAAGTTCATTACGCTTATCAAAACATTCTCTTGGATTAGCATAATTTGATTTAAATACGGTATAATCGTCTATGCCAAGCTCTTCTTTAGTGCAATCAAGCCCGATATAAATAGTTACAAAGGTCAATCCAAGCTTTCTACTATTAGCGAGCCTTAATTCTCTTTCGGGAACATGTTTATTATCAGACATAGCGTAAACATTATTAGGAATTACATTGGAAATGATCTGTTTTGCATAAATCTTTTCGCCATTCTTGAGTTGTACACCTGCACAGGAGCCGTCATCATTGTATAAAAATTTGACGACTTCTGAGTTATACCAGACCTCTCCGCCGTTTTGAGTTATCGCATTCTCAATCGCAAGACTCAATTCATGTGAACGCTTGTGAGGCATTGCAGCACCGTCATTAACATAAGAGTAGACCATTGTCATATAGTGGAATGCACTCAATTCGTCGGTAGGTACACCCAAGTAACACCAATAAGTATTTAAAATGTTTCGAGCTTTTTCGGGCATACCGAGAGCGATTTCGACCTCTTCCATAGAGTGAGAGGCATCTCTCATAAAATTACCGTGTTTGAATAGCATTGCTAACGGATTAGGATTACCTTTTTTGCTGTAAATATAATTGATAGCCTCTTTGTCGCCTCTTGCAAGCTCGAAGAATGCTTTAACGGATTTTCTCGAACCGGGAACGATTTTTTCGATATCGTCACAAAAATCATCTTCTCCGGCACGAAGCTTTACATCATAACCGTTTTCACCTGTGCAAATAGCACGGAATGTATTATGCTCGTACCGCCAATCTATTTTTGCACCTAAGCTTGTAAAAATATCATAAATTTCATTAGGCTTTTCTGCATTACCTACACTGCATAGCTCATGCAATGACGGTTCAAATTCAAATCGACCTCTTTTGAACGATGATGCACTACCGCCGGGCAGGTTGTGTTTTTCGAGCAACAGTGTTTTAAGACCAGCTTTAGTTGTCAAGCCTGCAGCAACCAAACCGCCATTTCCTGCACCTACGACCACAACATCATATTGTTTACTCATAGCGTAATCTCCTTATAAAAAAGTATCTACTATAATTATACCCATTTTTCTCATAAAATTCAATAACCAGACGAAAATATTTTTAATTTTTAAAGCGTTAAAAACAATGAAAAAATCCTGATGCTAATGTATTGCCATAACGGGTACGACTATTAATTTTTTTCTCAGAAAGATATTTGATACTGCAGTGCTTTTCTCGACCGCATTAATAATTTCTTCCGTCCTGTCATACTGAGCGGAGGGTGAAACCCGAAGTCGAACTGCCTAAGCAGTGAAAGGCACAGCCTTTCAGTATCTTGGACGAAAATGAATTATTATTCGGCATCTTGGGTACGCTATCCGATTCCATATTAAAAAATATACATTACAATTAAAAAAATCATTGTAAAATATTGATTTTCTCCCAAATAAGATATATAATAATAAAAGATTTCTTTAAAAATGTAAGGAGTTACTATTATGTTAGATATCAATAAGATTAGAAATAATCCAAGTGAAGTTGCCGATTTATTGGCAAGAAAAGGTTGTATTGTAGATTTTACCGAGCTTTTATCTTGGGATGCCGACTGTCGTGCTAAGAAGTCCGAAGTCGATAAGATGAAAGCCGAAAGAAATAGTGTTAGCGCTGAAATACCTAAGCTCAAAAAAACAGGTCAGCCTGTAGATGAGATATTTGCTAAAATGCGTGAATTAGGTGATGCTATTGCCGAAAAAGATAAAGAAATTAACGATTTATCCGATAAAATATTTAATTTTGTTGCAAGTTTACCTAATACTCCCGATCCGGATCTTCTTCCCGGTGAAAAAGAAAATAATAAGGTTATTAGAGTGGTAGGTGAAAAGCCTCAATTTGATTTTGAGCCTAAGAATCACTATGATCTTTGCACAAAGCTTGGTTTGATAGACTATGAGCGTGGTGTTAAGCTTGCCGGTAACGGATATTGGTTATATCGTAATAAGGGTGCTATTTTGGAGTGGGCATTGCTCAACTTCTTTATAGAAGAGCATTTGACCGATGGCTATGAATTTATTCTTCCTCCTCATATGCTTGGATATAACTGCGGTTTTGGTGCAGGACAATTCCCAAAGTTTTCCGACGAGGTTTATTGGTTAGCCGATGAAGGTAATGACCGTAAGAAAGGACATTTTATGCTTCCTACTGCGGAAACAGCATTGGTTAATATGTATTCGGGCGAGATTATCGACGAATCTAAGTTGCCTATGAAGTTTTTCGCATATACGCCTTGCTATCGTAAAGAAGCAGGTACGTATCGTAGCGAAGAGCGTGGTATGATTAGAGGTCACCAATTTAATAAGATTGAGATGGTTCAGTATGCACATCCCGAGCATTCTATGGAAGCCTTTGAAGAGCTTGTAGCTAAGGCATCGAGAATCGTTGAAAAGCTTGGCTTGCATTTCAGAGTTTCTAAGCTTGCAGCAGGTGACTGTTCGGCAAGTATGGCTCGTACATATGATATCGAGATATGGATTCCTTCTATGGGTATCTATAAAGAGGTCTCATCGGTATCTAACGCTAACGATTATCAAGCAAGGCGTAATAACACAAAATTCCGTAATTCGGTTACCGGTAAGAACGAATTTGTTCATACACTCAATGGTTCGGGCTTAGCAACCAGTAGAGTTATCCCTGCATTGGTTGAGCAAATGCAAAATGCAGACGGATCTATAACCGTACCCGAAGTTTTGCGTAAGTGGACAGGCTTCGATGTAATTAAATAGTTATGTTTGATAGAAGACAAAAAAAGCTTGCGTATAATATAGTCAATTATAGCGTTGGTTGCCAAAAAGGCGAAAAGGTGCTTATAGAGGCTATTGGTGTTGATTATGAGTTTGTTAAGCTTATTATTGATGCCGTATACGATGCAGGCGGTATACCATTTGTTAGACTGTTAGATAGACGTGTTACCAAGGAATTGATAAAAGAGGGTAACGACGAGGCATTCAAGTTCTTTGCTAAACATGTTGGCTCATTGATGCAAGATGTAGATTGCTATATTGGAGTAAGTGGCGGAACGAATACTTATGAAATGAGTGATGTGCCTCGTGACCGTATGAAAGCGTATACTCAGTTATTCTCGGAAACCGTTCATGGTGAGATTAGAGTCAAACAAAAGAAATGGTTGGTAATGCGTTATCCAACTGGTGCGACAGCTCAGCAAGCCGGTATGAGTACTGAAGCATTCGAGGATTATTACTTCGATGTTTGCTGTCTTGATTATGCACGAATGGAAGAAAGGGTAAAGCCTTTAGTTGACCTTATGAATAGGACTGATAAAGTCCATATTATAGCTAAGGATACAGATTTATCATTTTCAATCAAGGGAATCGGTGCTGTACCATGTGTAGGACATCGCAATATTCCCGACGGTGAGGTATATTCGGCACCTGTTAAAGACAGTGTAAACGGATATATAACATATAATGCTCCAAGTCTTCGTAACGGAGTTAAGTTTGAAAATGTCAGACTTGAGTTCAAGGACGGTAAGATAATTAAAGCAACATCCAATTATACCGAGCTTTGTAACGAGATATTCGATACCGACGAGGGTGCAAGATATGTCGGAGAATTTGCTTTTGGATTGAATCCGTATATAAAGGTGCCGTCAGGCGAGATACTTTTTGACGAAAAAATAAGCGGAAGTATTCATTTCACTCCCGGTGATAGCTACACGAGAGCTGATAACGGTAATCATAGTGCAGTACATTGGGATCTTGTACAAATACAGACACCGGAGTACGGTGGCGGTGAGATATGGTTCGACGGAGTTTTGATACGCAAGGATGGAAGATTTGTGATAGAAGAGCTTAGCGGACTTAATCCTGAATATTTATTATAATAACTTTTTTTGGCACAGCATAAAACACTGTGCCATTTTACAAATATAGGAGAAATATGGCAAAGAAAGGTGCGAATAAAATGCAAAAACAAAGGGATGGATCGGTCGTATTCACCGTGGAAAAGCTTGGCAACGATCTCGAAGGTGTATGCTATTGTGGAGGATCGAGAAATTTAGTAAAAGGTGTATTACCCGGTGAAACGGTTAGGTGCATAGAGCCCAAAATGAGCGGTAACATTACCATATACCAATTAGCGGAGATATTATCTCCATCCAAACACCGTATTCAAAGCCCATGTCCTTATCAAGATAAATGCGGTGCATGTACCCTTTCTTTTGTCGCTCCCGAATATCAACGTAAGCTTAAAACCGATCTTATTAAACGCAGATTGAATCCATACCGTGATAAGGTTGAGAATATCGAATATGTAGAGCATCCGATAAGAAATAAGCTTCATCTTGCATTTAAGCAATTTGATGATAGAATCGGAATAGGCTTTTTTAATAGTGTATCCCATAAGGTGATAGATATATCGGAATGCTTGATGCATGATAAGGAAAGCTTTGGTGCATTACGAAACGCACTTGAAACTTGGATATCTCGATATAAAGTGCTTCCGTATAATCCACATCGACAAAGGGGAAATCTTCGTTTTGCCGTTGTGCGAATATTAGGTAACTCGTTATCAATAACATTGACTTTTTATAAGAAGATTGAAAACGGTTTGGATTATCTATATGAACTATTAAAGAAATACTTTGATAGTGTTTCGCTTAATATCAATATCAATCCCGATCTAACTAATGCAGTATTTAAAGATGATCCCGAATACTATTTAGGGGAGAGAAAAATACATAGTCAAATAGTTGGAGTAGATTTTCTTTATGGAGCAGGTGATTTTTTACAAACTAATACTGAAATATGTGCTAAAATATATAGTCATGTGGCAGAGTATATGAAAAATCTTTCTCCATCGATCATAGTTGACGCATATAGCGGTATCGGCATCACTTCTGTGTTATTCGCAAAGACTGCACCCAAAGTCGTTTCTATAGAAATATCTGATAATGCAGTTAAAACCGCCAAGGAAACGGCACAAATAAACGGTATAAACAATATAGAGTTTATTGCTGACGATTTTAGCAATGCCCTTAAAAATATAACCGTTGACGGCAACTCTGCAATATTCGTAGATCCCCCTCGTGCAGGATTAACCAAGGAAGTGTGTAATGCTATCATATCCAAAGGTTTTGATGATATCGTTTATCTTAGTTGTAATCCGAGTAGCCTTGTCAATGATATAGAAATTCTATCCAAGCACTATGACATCGTCAAAATCAAGCCCTATGATATGTTCCCGGTCACCGATCACGTAGAAAGTTTAGTTTGTCTGACACGTCAGAAAAACTAAAACGATATAAATCCTTATAATTATTGAGATATTATGGTTTGAGAAATCAGCCTTATATGTTCAAGAATACCGTTAAGAACAGTCAAATATTAGACAATAGGCTTATCGTTATTGTCCATAAGATACTAATCCTCATTGTATTCGGTCACTATGACGGTAGACGAAAAGAAGTATCTTGTAAATAGTTTTACTTCCATAAAAAAATTAATGAAGCACACAACTATTGGTGAAAAACTATAGATATTATAGAGTAAAAACATAACATTACCAATTTTTTCTAAAAAAATTCTATAACCTGTTTTTTGATATTGACTTACTACAATAAATATGCTATCATTATAACGGAACAAGCGTTCTGCTAAACTCTGTGCGAGGTATTCACATGCAATTATTCGACGAAAACATTTTAAGAGATACATTAGAGTATATCAAAAATTATCAGCGTACTAATGGTAAATCTCCGTCATATAGACAAATTGCCAAGGCTATGCCCAACTATTTTAGTAGTCTTAGTAAGGTTGAGCGTTATCTTAGAGTATTAAAGGAGCGTGGCGCAATAGAGAAAGATAGTAATGGTATGATTTCAGTTTCCGATGTATTTAGCTTAGGCGGTAGGGTACTTGTTTCATTGGTTGGTAATTGTGCATGTGGTCAACCTATGTTTGCGGAAGAAAATATTGAAGGCACTTATGCAATACCATCCGATCTATTAGGATATGGCGAATTCTTTATGTTAAGAGCAGTAGGCTCAAGTATGAGAGATGCAGGTATTTTCGATAATGATATAATGTTTGTCCGTAAGCAAGAAACGGCGGAAAACGGACAGATTGTAATAGCAATGGTTGACGGAAGTGAAGCCACCGCTAAGCGATTTTATAAGGAGCGTAACCTAATAAGACTTCATCCCGAAAATAGCGATGAAATAGACGGTAGACCTGTTTATGAGGATATAATTGTTCCCGACTGTAAAATTTTGGGCATAGTTACTAATGTATGGCATGATGTTAAATAAAAACAATACACTATTGCAAGGGACTGTAAAAGGTCCCTTTTTTGTGTATTAATTTAAATGCATTCAAAATCTTTAAAACTTTGTAAAAAAAGCGTGCAAGAAAAACAGTTTGCACGCTTTTTTACTTATACTTTAAGTGTAACACTCACACAGTCCTTAGTACAATCTCTAAGTTCTTTGACGGGGTTGGGCGAATCCTCATATCTATAATCACATCCTTTTTGCATAATTTCATTTTCTATTACCTTATGGCTTGGTACCTCTGACATATTCTTATTTATGGTCCTTTGATACTTATAGAAATCCGAGTTTTCATTTAAATCGGTTACTTTTACATAGTCTTCTTTCTTTGATGTTAAGTTTACAGTTTGTTTTAGAATTTGTCTAACATAATCCTTATTGCTTGTTAGTAATAATTCTTCGGGGAAATTGGGTTCGGGTATTACTTCGAGATAATCTTTATTAGCATACTTTTTCAGCAATTCAACCGCTTTTTGTAGATGTGCAAGCTCTTGGTCAAGGTGCATTTGCCAAATCTTTCTTACATTTGAATCAACTTCGGTATTATAAGCAGACCAGTAGAGGAAACACTCTGTATATTGATGCATGAGATTGCATTCAGTCCAGCCAACTGTGGGATCGATTAATGATCCGTAGTGCGTTACATGTTCTTCTTCTACCATACCGATCTCTTGATATAGTTTTCTGCCAACATCAGTCGGGTAGAAACCGCAAATATTCATATAATAATTCATAGTTTGCTGTTCTGCAGCGGTGATGATCGATGTACCAAGCTTGGTGTTTATATCGGCGGTTTTTGCATTGATATTGTAGTTTACATTATCGATCGGGTACCTATGGTGAGCTACGGTTGGTCTTGCAGGCATGATCTCTGTATAGCATCCAACCAATCTTTCAGCCTTTACACCCTGTTCTGCTTCAAGTAGATTAGCGTATCTATATAGGTGATCGAAGTCTTCTAACAGTGCGAAGTCGTATGCTAATTTTACATACTTATCGGGTTCCCTTTTTGCGAGCGCTGCCGTTAGATCTACAGCTAATTGCTCATAAGAAATTGTTGTTTCGAGTATTGTTTCGTCAAGGGGTTTGAAGCAAGCTATACGCTTTTGCTGTTCTTGTTCGTTTGAACGAATTAGGGCAAGTTCCCTTCTTTCGTCATTGTTAGTTACATGTCTATGGTATTGATGTAAAAACCAAACACTTTCAAATTCTGTGCCGTTCATTAGAATAATTCTGCACTTTGTATAAGGATCGACCTCATTTTTGTTATATGCTTTTGGATATAGACTCTTCCAATCGCTAAATACCTTATCGAATTTTACTGTTTTTTGTTCAAATGGATTAAAACTCATTATTCACCTCCGAGTGTATTATAGACCGATAATAAAGTATTCATACTTTTTTGTTGCGGTAAATTGCGATAGGTGGTATAATAATTTAACGATATCAAATGAAAAAGGATCTGTTATGGATTATTCAAATTTTTTAGCAATAGGAGAGCAAAACGGCGTAATCAAGAGAGTTAAAGGAATACTATCCAACTCTAAGCCCAATCCTGAAAAGCTGTTTATCGCAGAAGGAATCTGGATGAACGGACATATTTTATCTGAAGGCACCGAAATAGTGTCGCTTATCGTATGCCCCGAGTTTATTCATACACCCGAAGCAGAACGCACTGTAGAGCGATTATCCGACATTTGTGCAGAGAATTATACCGTAAGTGCTAAGACATACGCAAAGATTAGCGAGAGGGATAAGCCTGACGGAATTATGACTATTGCCAAGCTTCCTAAATGGGACAAGAATAAACTCAATCTTGATAAAAAGGCTGTTGTATTGGTTATAGACGGTGTAGAGATTCCCGGAAATATAGGCACAATGTTAAGACTTGCAGACGGATCAGGTGTAGATGCGGTATTTTTGTGTAACCGTAAAGCTCGTTTGACTCATCCTAAGCTCATACATTCAAGCATGCTGGCAATATTGACAGTGCCCGTAGTTGAATTTGAAAATGCCGATGAATGTAGTAAATTCTTATTAAATAAGGGCTTTACAATATATCTTGCAGATACTCGTGCCGAAAAAATGTATTATGAGGAGCCATATGGAACGAGAACAGCGTTTGTTATGGGGAGCGAAAGGTATGGAATCAGTAGAGATTGGTATGAAAAAACCAATAAACTGATAGCAATTCCTATGATGGGTAAATGCGATTCCTTGAATGTAGGAGTTGCGGCTACCGTATTGTGTTATGAAGCTTGTATAAAGAATAAGTTGGGCGAAAAGAGGTAGAATACTATGGATAATGAGGAAATAATTGAAAATACGGATAGTAGTAAGGAAGTGCTAACCGAAAAAGAAACCGTTGTTATTGATGAAAAACCGTTAAGTAAGGGCGGTAAGGTTTTACAAACGGTTAAGCGCTTATCAAATAGATGGTTTATAGATGCATTCAGCGGAATGGGTTTAGGCTTGTTTGCCACCCTAATAGCAGGCACGATTATTTATCAGATCGGTTCTTGGTGTGGAAATAATGCATTCGCAAGCTTTTTAATGATGCTTGGTAATTTTGCCAAGGTGCTTATGGGTGCCGGTATAGGAGTTGGCATTGCCTATAAGCTCAAAGCGAATCCTTTGGTCATTTTTACCTCGGCGGTGTGCGGTTTTATAGGAGCTTGGTCGGGTAACTTTGTTACAGCGCTTACAAGTGGTGGATTTGAAGCGTTTGCAGAATCCGTTACGGGAATAGTTGCCAAGGGATTACCGGGTAATCCTATCGGAGCATATGTCGTATCGTTATTCTGTATCGAAATTGCAGGCTTATATGCAGGTAAGACAAAGTTTGATATTATTTTTGTACCGTTAGGAATGATCTTGATTAGTATAGCAGGTATATTCCTTGCATGGCCATTCATTAAACTGATTGATCTTATTGCACAACTTATAGTGATCTGTGTCAACGCAGGTACCGGCATAAAGATTGTTACAGGTATATTTATTGCAGTAATTATGGGTATACTTTTGACAATGCCTACATCATCTGCGGCAATATGGGTGGCGGTATCCTTGGCAGTTGCCGAGGGCGAAGCGGAAGCCTTGTCTATTGCAGGCGGAGCTGCTGTTGCCGGCTGTGCTGCTCATATGGTCGGTTTTGCTGTTGCGAGCTTTAAGGACAACGGCTGGTCTGGGCTTATCAGTCAAGGACTTGGAACGAGCATGCTTCAAATTCCGAATATAATGAAGAAGCCGATAATAATGGTTCCCGAAATAGTAGCAAGTATATTTTCAGGTTTAGTTGCCGTGCTTCTCGATATGCGTTGTAATGCATCGGGCGGTGGAATGGGAACAAGCGGGCTTGTCGGATTATTTGGTGTTATCGAAGCAAGCCAATCGGCTGGTGTCGCTGTGTGGAAATATGTATTAGGTATAGTTTTAACTATGTTTGTTATTCCTGCAGTCGTATCATACGGAGTTTATTTATTATTACATCACTATAAGATAATAGTAGACGGAGATCAAAAAATTTAGAACACGCTTAATTGTATGAGGTTTTTCAAGTATTTTTGGAAAAAGTGTGCATAATTATGCGAATTTAATCAAAAAAAAGGCTTATTAATACCAAAAGTTTGAATTGATTGTTGAAATTTACCTTACTTTTATAGTATAATATGCTTAGATAATAAATTAAGGAGTAGTTGTTTATGAATTACAATGACAGACACGATATTCCCGATAAGTATAAATGGGACCTAACATTGCTTGTAGAAGATGAGAATGAATGGCAACCGAGGCTTGATGCGGTGCGTAAGGAATTTGCATCTCTTTCCGCATATAAGGGTAAACTATCAGATCCCAAAATTTTATTGGAGTATTTGATGCTTAACGATAAAATTTCTCTTGAATTACAGACTCTTGCAGTATATGCACATATGAAGAGTCACGAGGATCTGAGAATAAGTAAATATCAGCAAATGGTCGCATCGGTCAGTATGGCAGGTACAGACTATGCATCGACTATCAGTTTCCAAAATCCAGAGATAATTTCAGCATATTCCGAGGATCAGCTTATAGAGTTGTCTAAACAACCCGAGTATAAGGATTATTCTTTTACACTTATAGAATATGCCCGTCAAAAGGATATGGTTTTATCCGAAAAGGAAGAGGATTTGATTGCGAAGGCAGAAAATGTATTTGGTACATTCAGCGATATTTTTGCAAGATTTGATAATGCAGATATTAAATGGAAACCTGTAGTAGTAGACGGCGAAGAAGTTACAATGTCGCACGGTGCATACGGTGCTTTATTACAATCAAAAGACAGAAAAGTTCGTGAGGATGCTCATAATTCCATGTTCGAGGCATATAAGAATATGATTAATACCATTGCTACCAATTATTCGGGCAGTGTTATGACAGATGTTTTTCTTGCAAAAGCAAGGGGCTTTGATTCATGCCTTGATAAAGCTCTTTATATTGATAATATTCCAAGATCGGTTTACGATAATCTTATCGAAAGTGTTGTTAAGGCTTCTGCCGATTTAAAAGAGTATTTCAAGTATCGTGGCGAAAAGATGGGATTAGATAAGCATCATGCATATGATAGCTATGTACCCATTGTGGATACAGACGATAGCGAGATTGCATTTGATGATGCATTTGAGATCGTTTTAGAAGGATTGGCGCCAATGGGCGAGGATTATATTGAATTACTCAAAAAGGCTCGTCGTGAAAGATGGATTGATGTTTATGAAACAAAGGGAAAGAGAAGTGGCGGATATAGCTGGTGCGTATACGGTCACCCTGCATATATATTGCTTAACTTTAACGGCACGTTGAATGAGACCTTCACCATTGCTCACGAATTGGGACATAGTATGCATTCTTATTTCAGTAACAATGCATTGGCATATAATTCTGCTAACTATACCATTTTTGTTGCAGAGATTGCAAGCACGGTTAACGAAATGCTTCTTATCAAGCATTTACTTAAGACCTCATCAGGTGAACGTAAAAAGTATTTATTGACATATCTACTCAATATGTTCAAATCCACGGTATTCCGTCAAGCAATGTTCTCTGAGTTTGAAAGAGAAGCTCACGAGGTTGTAGAAAACGGTGGTGGATTAAGTGCTGAGCTTTTATGCGATATTTATGAAAAGATAAATGTAAAGATTAACGGTGAAGACTTCTTGACACCTATGCTCAAGTATGAATGGGCAAGAATTCCTCACTTCTATAATGCATTCTATGTTTATAAATACTCTACAGGCTTGATTTCGGCATGTGCTATTGCATCTGATATTTTGAGCGGTAAAGAGAATGCAGTAGAAAATTATAAGAAATTCTTATCTGCCGGCGGTAGCATGTATCCATTGGATATATTGAAGCTTGCAGGTGTAGATCTTACCACCAAGGAGCCTTTTGAAAAGGCATTTGACCTATTTAGAGACACCTTTAAGGAATTGAAAGATCTTGACTAAAAAGATGAAAAAGGTACTGGTTATAGCATTATTGATCATCCTTGTACTGTCACTTAGCGGATGTGCAACCATTCGCTATTCTGTGACTATATCCACAGGTGGAGAGAGAGTTGTTGATTATTCTGTCATTTTTGATAATGCAGAGGTAGGTCTTAACGAATATCAAATGACAGGGGCTTATCTATCATATCTTGCTTCTGTCAATGACAATTCCGAATATGTGGTAAGCGGCGATTTTGATAATGAATTGACCTTCCGAATGTATTATGAGTCTCAAACCGATTACTATATCGCTATGGGGATTACAGGTGACGAGGTAGACGAACCGTTAGAGCCGATAGATAATGGAATGCTTTTACACTATGAAAGCACGCTTTTGGATATAGATAAGGCTGATTTTGCATCATATGCATTATCTTATTTATCATACGGTAGACCCGAAATAGGTGAAAACGCAGTACAATATCTCAAGCAACACGGAAAGGATGCTGGTGTTCCTGTTGACTGTATCAATGATATCACTACCGTGGAGAATTCTACCCGTGAATTTGTAAATACTCTTAGAGAGTCATCAGATCATAGGGATGCCCTTGCCAATGTTGCTTATGAAGCAATGAAGATAGAAGGTTATGATCTTGCATTGCTCGACATCTATTTTGATTTTTCGCATGTGTACGAATCGGTTAAGGGAATAAACGCCGATTCTGTCGAAGAAATAAGTGTTGACCTTGGTAAGCAAAAGGTATATACTTGGAAACTCGACTCAATGGGTAAAAACGAAATTAAGGTTTCTCAAATGTCGCCTAATGTTTGGATATGGGAATTAATTTCGATAGCGGCAGGAATTATCGTTGTAGTGGTTGGATTTACTATTATATTTGTAAAATCTAAATCAGGTAATAAAAAGGAAAAGAAAGATAAAAATAAAGTGGAATCATCAGCCGATTCTAAAACGACAGAGGTAGATTCGGTAGATATTTCAAATGATGACGATATAAATATTAATTAATTGTAGGGATAATTATGGCAAAGGCAGAGAAGAGAATAAAAAGATATCCGTCTAATATTGATGCCGAAAAGAGCATGCTTGCATGCTTGCTTTTGGATAGGCATGTAGTTCAAATATGCTTAGGGCGATTATGTGAAGCTGATTTTTTGGAACAAAAGCATAAATACATTTTCAAAGCGATGCAGACGCTTGAGGCTCAAGGCGTAGCTATCGATGTAATATCTGTTTCAGATATATTACCTACATTGGGAGTTTCCACCGATGATGTTGATCTTGATTATTTGATAAGTCTTACCGACTTTTTGCTTTCTACATCGGGATATGAAACATATATAGATATTCTTAAAAAGAATACCCTTCTTAGACAGCTTCTTGATGTTAGTAATAAGATAGCGGATGATGTCTATACATCCACAGATGCAGAAGCATGTCTTGAAAGAGCACAGCAATATGTTTTGGATGTATCTAAGCAGAATGTAGGTAGTACATTGGTTGCAGTAGCGGATATAGTACCTCAAGTTATCAATGATATTCAGGATGAAGCCGTTAATGGTAAGAAAAAAGGTCTTGAAACGGGATTTAGAAATATGGATTTCCATTTCAATGGTTTAAAACGCTCGGACGTTATTCTACTTGCAGCCCGTCCCGGTATCGGTAAGACTGCCTTTGCAATGAATATCGTATGTAATATTGCCAATAATCCTGCATATAAGGGTAAGAATAAAAAGAATATACTCATATTCTCTCTCGAAATGTCGGACAAGCAGTTAGTTACGAGAATGTTGTGTAATATAGGTAAGCTTGAAAACGATAAGCTTACCAAAAATAATCTTGAAATGTCGGATTATGTCAAGATTCGTTCGGCAGGGCGTGTTTTGGCTGAGAGCGGTATTTATATTGACCAAAGCACCAATTCAAATCCTATGCAGCTGTTTAGTAAGTGTAAACAGTTCAAGATAGAGCATGGAAGTCTTGATCTATTGATCATAGACTACCTACAGTTGATGGAATTGCCGTCGGATATGGCTAAGGAAAGCCGTCAACAAGAGGTTTCTACAATGAGTAGACGCATCAAGGTTTTGGCTAAGGAACTCGATGTGCCTGTAATTCTACTTAGTCAGTTATCTCGTGGCAGTGAGCAAAGAAAGGAAAAACCGCAGCTACACGACCTTAGAGACTCGGGATCTATCGAGCAGGACGCCGATATCGTTTTGATGCTCTATAAGGAAAAGGATCAAGACAAAGATAATGAAATTATTGAGCTTATAGTGGCTAAGTATCGTAACGGTCGTCAAACCTCGCTTGCATTTAAATGGAACGGACCGTACTTTGAGTTTGAACCGCAGGATGAAGATGTTTTGAATCATATCGTTACATACGGAGCGAACGGTCAGCAAATGGTAGGCGGAAAGACTATAAAGGTAGGCGATGCAACGCCTACACCTGTAACCTATGCTGCAAATACGCCCGCCGAGCAACCAAACCCCGCAGAACAGTCGGCTACAGCGAATTCAAGTATAACGGTGGAAGAAGCACCCAAAATGAACGCAGAGTCGACCATAACAGACGGTGGCGTTATTAGTGTAGAAGACGATAAACCACCCTTTGAGGTGAATACTGTGGAAGCAGGCGGATTGGAGATCAGTGAAGATGAAAAACCTGTTGGAGGTGACGAATAATGTTCATAGCATATGTAGTAATAGCGATTATAGGAATACTTCTCGGTGTTTTTGTGTTCTTCTTAGGACTTTCCCTTTTCGGTATATATGTAAAGTCTGCTAAGGCTGATGTCGAAGCAGAACAAAAGGCAATTGCCGAAGGTGAAAACGAAGATAACGATGAGAAAAAAGAGTATGAGCCTCTTGATCCGGAGGGCATCAAACGCAGAGAAAAAATGTTTACACCATTGCCTACACTTATAGGCTTAGAGGGTGCAATATTATTTGTGTTCAATATAGTCATGCTCATTTTGAAGTTTAAGATTGAAGCTTTTGTCGAGTTTTATGTACTGCTTGCAGTCGATCTCGGTGTGGCAATTTTATCAACATTAATTAACGGAATAGTAATGTCTCGCCATGTGAATGACGAAAATGACGAAAAATTGGAAGAAAGAGTTGACAATATTGAAAATAATTCCGAAAACAGTATTGACAATTTAGAATAAAAGTATCAAAATAGATATATGGCAAAAACAAAAGTATTTATTGTAAACGCACAGACCGATGTGGATCATAAGTTGAGCGAATGCCTCGGTATACCTGTGTCCATAGGTAAGAAAAAATCAGGAGCTCCTTTTTTAAAGGGTGTAGACGGTAAGGTCTCCATTTCACATAAGCGTAAGTATCTGACTATAGCGGTATCCGATTCACCTGTTGGTGTAGATATCGAGAGGATAGATCCAAAACCGACAGTCTTTAAAATCGCATCAAAATATTTCGGTGAAACGGTAGAAAAAGACGATTACAATGCTTTTTATTTATCTTGGACAAGAAAGGAAGCATACGGTAAATTGTACGAAAAGGGCATTTCTAAGGAAGTATTAGGAATGGATCACTCCGCAGATACGATGATTACAGATGACGGTAATACCATCTATTTTACTTCATATAAATTTGATGATTATATCGTTACAGTAGCCGATCATTCGGGAGATGTAGAGTTTATTTCCGATATACAGACAAAGTAGAATTTGCAATAATATACTTTAGTATACGCTAATTATTTTATAGTAAGGAGAAAATTAAAATGAATGTATCAGAAAAAATTAAAAATCATATTTCAAAGGCTTTTAATATACCCGTATCCGAACTTCATGATGATACAAGATTTGTAGAAGACATCAAGGCAGACTCATTGGATATCATGGATTTCATTATCGAGATCGAAGATCAATTCAATATTTCTATTGATGATGAGGTCATTCCAACTCTTACTACGGTTGGTAATGCGATCTCATATGTAGAATCACAGGTCAAATAGTTTTTTGAACGGCAATCGGTTTGATTGCCGTTTTAGATATAAACAGTTAAGGAGGGGCATATGTCGATTATTGCTAAGGCACTATTCGATATTATAGATACCGTTGCTAATAATGACCAAAACGCCATTTCTTTTGGCTCTATGGAAGTCGAAAGGGATATCGTATACGATTATACCCATATGTTGGGTAAACTCGATTTATACGCCAAGCATTTCGATTCGAGCGTAAAGCATCCTCTGATAATAAATTATCATGGGGGTGGATTTGTCGCAGGCGACAAGAAGTATCGTAAGGGTTTTGCCGATTATCTTATCAATAAACTTGCAGAAGAAGATATATACTTGATAAATGCCAATTATAGACTGTGTGACGGCAAAAACATTATTTTCCCTACACCGATAGTGGATTGCTCTAAGGTATTAGAATGGGTATGGGAAAATGCTGATAAATATAACTTCGATATGGAGAATGTATTTCTTTGTGGCGACAGTGCAGGGGCATATGTTGATATTTGCATGCTAAATTTATCATTGAATAATGATTTAGCCGAACGAATAAATGCATATAAGCCCCCGTTTAAGTTTAAGGGTGGACTTTTTGGCTGTGGTCCATATAATATTGTAAGCTCGCTTAAAACCTCGCTTTTAGGCGTAAATGTAGGTCAAATCGTTGGTAAGCCCGTTACAGGGTTAGAAGAGGTGAACGATCAGACTGTTGCATCGTATCATTGGCTTTACGAGATCGAGCCTATGAATTTTGTTTCAAAGGAATATCCCGAGTTGTTCTTAATACACGCCGAATATGACGAGTTTTGCCCTAATCATGGTAAGATTCTAATTGATCGTCTTAACGAATTAGGTGTGCCAAGTAATGACTATTTTTTATCCGAAAGGTTACCTGTCAATCACTGCTTTTTCCTTTCCCAAAAGAACGAAAAGGGACAGGATGCGCTTGAAGAAGCGGTGCTTTATTTTAGGCGGAAGATTCGAGAATGATCACCTTTAAAAATATTTTCATCATATTTTTTGTCATTTTATCGAGTGGCATTTTTTTTATTTTAATGTGAAAATCTAACTCCAATATCTGCATTGAATTGATTTTTTTTATGCGAAAGGCAAAAAAAAATAGCTCAAAAAACAAACTAACCGAACCTTAACAAGTGTAATTTTCTATTAAATTATTAGTAACGGCAGTTAAGCAAGATTATTTTTTAAATATTAATTATATAACCT
>CAZUET010000013.1:0-22202 GCA_964619685.1 uncultured Christensenellaceae bacterium | reverse complement strand
TTGTTGCACAATTTGATTTTCGCTTCGCTCAAATTTCGACTTCGCTCAGTATGACAGCGGACGAATAGCAATTCGATTATTCGAATGCTCGGTATGAATAGACGGGGAATGATGCCTCTACACATTACAAACACCGTTGTAAATAATCCCGTGATACTGGAATTATTATTGTATTATAATTGATTATTCCTTTTTTTTGAGAACAAAATCTCTTATATATGTTATTTCTAAATCAATATCACTTATATTGATACCGTTAAATTCGCAGTATTCTTCCAAGAAAAGGCTTTTTGTTCCCGATTCTTCAAGTGCCATATATGCGGCTGCTCTTGCTAACTTTGATAGTTCAGTATAAATATAATCACCTAACTCAAAAATCCTTTCATATATATACACCAAATCCTTATGGGCTGCATTTTCACTTTCGGCAAGCATTGCAAATGAATCTGCATACGCTTCTTTTAAGCCATCATCAAATTCTTCAAATGACGGTGGGCGTTTAATATTGATATTAAGATAGTATCCATTTGCATTATAAAAGAATTTTCCTTTATGCCCGTTTTGTATCATTGTCTTGATCAAAAACTTTTTCAAGCGTTTTGGTGTATTTATATCAGAATTCAAACGCTTCAAAATATAAAATTCGTCTTCTGCATTAAGTTTATCAAAATACTTAATCAAATTAACACCGTATTCGTAATTATCGTCTGTGAAAAGATACACCACCGCTCTTTTAAGCTCGTTACTGAGCTTTTTATTGTGATTTACCGATAACTCTTTAACAACCATACGATATATTCTTTTATCGAGAACATCGGGAACGATCTTATTTATCTCCAAAAAGTATGGAATGCGGAGTCTCGATATATAATCGACAGGATATTTTATTCTCATTGTATAAAGCAATGATAAATAAGCTTTTTTACTTTGTTCTCTTTCGCCTTGATTCCACCTTATCAAGGTCTTCATTACCTTATACTTGATTGCATTAGGATGTGCAACAATAAGTCTTTCGACTACCGTTTTTGCATAATCGAATACACCATATCTATTAGCTAAAGAGGCTACGTCTTCCATAGTCGAGCTATCGTCGGAAAACTTGAAATATTTAAGCAATTCGATGACTTCAGGATATTGATTATTATAGTGCAAAAAATCGGGTAAGGTGCCCACTGTAGGCTTAATCGACAGTGCTTGACGGGCTAATTCAAGAACTCGCTCGGTATTATTTAGACCATCTTGGCAAATAGCCTCGGCTCTAATTCTCTCGAATTTATCGCTTTCGGTATCATACAAACTTTTTATCAAATGCATTGCACCTTTATAATCGGAGTCTGCCATCAATCGATGCGCTCTAATTAATGTTTCGGCATTATAATGCACACGGTCGACATCAGAAAACTTAAGCTTTGGTTCTCGCATTTCCTTCGCTCTTTGTAAAAGATCTCTACAACTATCTTCAATTATTGTTTGAGCTAAGTCATCATCGATTTCTTCGCCGTATTTATTGAGAAAAAAGTATGCGGCAAAAAGTCTACCTCTATCTTCTAAGCTACCTGCGATACAGCCGGATAAAAACTCTAAATCACTTCTTGTGACCTTATAGGAAGCCATTAGCTCGGATAATGCCGTTAATGACATATCTTGATTATCTACACAATAATATGCTTGTGGAAGAATGAAAAAAATCTCACGATCTTTACCTAAATCATAGGCATTATTGGCATGCATTATAGCCTCGTTATACTCTTCGTTTTCAAGGCAATCGTTCGCCATATCGATATAGTCTTCTTTACTTATCGAAAAGGCTATAGTTTCTGTATTCTCATCGCTAATCTTAGTCATTCTACCCCCCCCTATATTATTCTTATTTTTTCTTATGGATCCTATCGTATTCTTGCCAAAGATCTATAACTGCTTGTTTATCAAAATTATATTTCTTATTACAGAATTGACAAACCACCTCGATGCTTCCTCGCTCCATAAGTATATTAACGCATTCGTTTCTACCTAAACTTCTAACAACGCCCTTGATATACTCTTGGTTACAGGTGCATTTATATTCGGGCTTTTGAGGTTCAAAATATTCAATCTCGAAATGTCCGAAATGGTCGTCAATAAGCTGATGAGGATCACGCCTTGCGACATACTTATCGATATTGACAAAGTTCATGGAAATATCTTCAAGTATAACCAATATCTCCTCGGTACAACCGGGCATGGGCTGTATTACAATACCTCCTGCGGATGTACATTCACCCGATTCGTCTACATTTACCGATAACGCCAATGCAGTAGGTACGCCCTCGCTCTTTGTGAAATACCAAGCAAAGTCTTCGTCCACATTACCGTTTACAAGTTCACTTGTTCCCGAATACGGATCCTTTAATCCAAGATCCTTGATTACCTTAAGATAGCCACCCTTAATGGCTGCTTTGACATTTTGTTTACCGTTACCTAACGGCTCAATAGCTACATTAGGATTTTCGACAAAGCCTCTAACATTCATTGCACCGTTTGACGCTACAACTATTCTTCCGATATCTCCTTCAGAATCGACTGTAATAGAAAGTTTATCGCCCTTATTTTTGAGTGAATTACTCATAAACGACGCTATGCTCAAAACCTTACCGAATGCCACAGTTGCTACCGGTGATGTATTATGTATTCTCGCAGCCTCACGAACTAAGTCTGTAGTATCGAAGGCTGTAACCTCTACTAATCCGTTAAAAACTAATGATTTACATACACTATCCATTATTTACTCCTTTACTCCTTTTCAAGCACGAAGATAATACGCTCGCTCTTATCACGAGGCTTTGAAAAACGCTCGTCTAAGGCTTTAACCATTTTAAAGCCAACATTAAGTGCCGATTGCTCTATAAATTCTTTTGAATGAGCATACTGACGCTGTGATTCGTCACGCCTTACATATAAGCCGTCAGCATTCTTTTCAAAAAATGTCAAGTCCATTTTGACGCTTTTATCCTTTTTCCTTAGGCTATTTTGCCAAAACAGAACAATATCGTCATAATCCTCATAATAAAGTTCGTTACCTAATACATTGACAAGCTTATACTCGGACGACATATCAAATATAAAACGCCCACCCGATCTCAACGCATCATATACACGCTTAAAAAACGGCTCGATTTTATCATTTTGCAAATAGTTTATTCCGTCCGATGTAGCAGTTATAATATCATACGGCGAATTATACCTAAACTCCAATGCGTTTTCTTGCTTGAATACTATCTTTACACCGACCTTTGCAGAATTTTTCATTGCTTCTCCTAACATTTCGGGAGAAAGATCACTACCCTCAACGGTAAATCCGCTACGGGCAAGCATTATTGAAAATCGACCTGTTCCGCAAAATAGATCTAATGCCTTACCGCCTTGATGCTTTTCTAACGCTAAATCGAGCACCCTTTCATAAGGATACTCGATCATTCTGTCGTAATATCTACCTAATACCTGATAGGCGTTATCCATTATTATTTCTTACCGCCCTTACGCTTATAGGATGAATTGTAAGAATTCTTATTTTGTTGTTGTTTTTCCTTTTTCTTTTCTGCTCTTGTCTTTTCTTCTTCGTCGGTAGAATTCTTTTTCTTAGCACCTACATATTCTTTAACTTCCTTTGCAGTTTTCTTTTTGATAGTAACTTCAATTCTATTACCGTTAGCATCTACTTGAGTACAAATAAAGTTATCGAATAAGTATTGAGAATAACTTGTCCACATCATTCCAATAAAGAAAAATCCTAATAATGCCAATAAAACAGGAATTAAGAACGAGAATAAACTAACTGTACTAAGCATGCACAAGCCTACAGTAAAGCCTAATATAATCAATGACGGTACAAACATGACAATGTTAAGTAAGACCGCATTTTTAAAGTGATCACGAAGCTTGAAATCATAACAAGCAATAGAGGGAAGCATTATCATAACGATAAGCGCAGTCAATACACCTACGATACCTACTACGATTGCTACCAAATAACTTGCCCAGTAAGCTTCGGACAATTTCATAAGGGTATTGTGCCATTCAAAACCATACAAGCAACCTGCAAGAACTACACAACAAATTGCACCGATAAGCATAAACGGCTTCCACATTTTCTTAATACCACGGAAGAAAGACTTAATATTAACCTTCTCGCACCACATATATCCTCTCGAACAGTGGAATACACCCGACAAACCAACAAATGCAATAAATACTGAGCCGATTATACAAGGAAATAAGAAAATTCTATTGATATACTGCTGATATAAAACAGCTTCGGAATAACTATCCGCTGTTCCGGGAAATCCAAAACCGAAATTACCGATAAAATGTCTATCAGTATAGACAAAGCTATGAACCAAATTCGGTAAAATGAATAAACTAAATATTAGAGGTAAAGCAAAAATACCTGTATAGATAAGGTTTGTCCAAAATACATTTTTAATGTTAGCATTGAACAACTTAAAAAAGTTGGATATTCTACCACCGGTTTCAACCGGTTCAACGGTACGCTTGTCTTTACCAACGGTAAGCTTTAAGATCAAATCTGCTCTTGACATATAATCTCCTTAAGTCGTCAGCGGGAAAATCTAATTACCCACTATAATAATACTTATAAATAATACAACATTTTTAATAACTTTGCAAGTTATTTATATAAACATTTAGAAGCTAAAAATCCAGCATTGAAAATTCTATGCAATTTTTTGCGTTTTATGTAGTATTTATCTTGCGATATTTGGGGTGAAATATTGAATAAACATAATAAAAAAATTTTAGCAATTATAGGAGCGACAGGATTAGTCGGTAGAACGGTTCTAGGGGTTCTCGAAGAAAGAAAACTTCCGTTTGACGAATATAAATTATTCGCATCACCTAAAAGCGACGGCTTAACTATTCCTTTTAATGAAAAAGTGTATAAAGTACATACATTGTCTAATGAAAGCATTCTCAATAAGGGAATTACTCATGCTATTATGGCAGTCAACGGAGAAATTAGTAGAGAGTTCGCCCCTAAGCTCATAGAAAACGGAATCACAGTCATAGATAACAGTAGTTATTGGCGTTTAGATAAAGGATGTCCTCTTATCGTTCCCGAAGTCAATAAAGAGTGTCTATCCCGTCATAACGGTATAATCGCAAACCCTAATTGCACAACAATCATCGCTACAGTTGTTCTTAAACCGCTTCACGATATATTCAAAATCAAAAGGATCGTCTACTCGACCTATCAATCTGTTTCGGGTGCAGGTATGCAAGGCGTTAAAGATCTCGAAAGCGGTATCAATGGAGAGCCACCGTCAAAATTTTCATTTCCTATCTTTTCAAATGTTATTCCTCAAATAGATATAGCAACAGATGACGGATATACAAAAGAGGAATACAAAATGATTAATGAAACAAGAAAAATTCTAAATGAACCGAGTCTAAAAATTACTGCAACAGCGGTAAGAGTTCCTGTTTATACTTCTCACGGTATAAGTGTAAATGTGGAATTTAAAAGAAAATGCGATATAAATACAATAAAAATGGTATTAAATAATGCAGACGGAGTCACCGTTTTAGACGATACAAAAAAAGGTGTCTACCCTATGCCTATCAATGCAACAAACACCGATAGTGTATATGTAGGAAGACTCCGTAAAGATAATTCGGTAAGGTCAGGGTGTAATTTATGGATCGTAGGCGATAATCTTAGAAAGGGTGCGGCAACAAATGCGGTGCAAATATTAGAATTACTATTGAAAATGTAAATGTGGATGTAGTTTAGTAACCGTCCGCAAGATACCAAATGTCATAGCAGTTCCGTCCAAGATACTGCAAGGCTGTGCCTTGCACTGCTTAGGCAGTTCGACTTCGCTTACGCTCCGCTCAGTATGACAGGACGGTGAATGACGGCGGACAGAAAATTATAGTCAGTATAATAGATTTGCCGTTTCTGTCCGAGATACAAAACGAGAAAACTGGAAGAATGTCTATTCGCCAAATTTTTCGACGATGAGACCGGCTTCCTTGAACATTTCCATGGAAAAATCGTCTGGATAGCCCGATTTAAATACTACTCTCTTTATCCCTGAATTGATTATCATTTTTGCACAAATCGAACATGGTTGATGAGTGCAGTATAATGTAGCTTCATTTACAGACAAGCCAAGCTTTGCTGCCTGTATTATTGCGTTCTGCTCAGCATGTACCGCATAGCATAATTCATGTCTTGTACCCGATTCGATACCTAAACGCTGACGCATACATTCATTACGCTCCTTACAGCTTTTTATGCCTACACCTGCTCCGTTATAGCCTGTAGTCAATATTCTTTTATCCTTGGTAATTATTGCACCTACCTGTCTATCAGGCTTAAAGCATGAGCTCCAAGTTGCAACAACCTCGGTCATTTCCATAAATCTTTTATCCCACTTATCCATGGTTAACTCCTTACAATCTTAATTTACTCTTATTTTACCATTTTTCTATTCATAATGCAATAAAATGCACAAAATAATGCGTTATATGACAAAAAAATACTTGATTCCGTTCTAATTTTTTCTTTGTGTTCATAGCTTATTCTGTGAATATTTTTAAAGGCGTAGGAGTTGCTTTGATTACTCCATTCAAAAACGGTAATGTCGATCACTTGTCATTTAATAGATTATGTGATGAATTGATTTCAAGAGGTGCGGATGCACTAATCGTTTTGGGCTCGACTCAAGAAACACATTCGTTATCTCCCTCCGAAAAAGTAAAGTTACTCAAAGATGCAGTAGGCATTTCAAAGGGCAATGTTCCAGTGATTTCCGGGGTATTAGCGTCAAATACAAAAACTGCTTCGATACAAGCATCCATATATGAGAATGTCGGCGTAGACGCCTTATTGGTAATTCCACCGTACTGCTCTAAATGTACCGACGATGGGTTATTGGAGCATTTCCGCTCAATAAAAAAACTTTCAGGATTACCTATAATTGCATATAATGTACCCTCACGCATTGGTTATTCGATAAAACCATCTCTTTTATCCATACTTTTTGATGAAAAAACAATACAAGCAGTCAAGCATGCAAGTAACTCAGTCGAACAAGCCATAGAGTATAAAAGATCGGGTATATCATTATATGTCGGAAATGACGATCTAACCGTGCCATTGCGCTCAATAGGTGCAGTCGGCACAATAAGCGTTTTAGCGTTAGCTGTACCCGATATAGTGCATTCTCTATTAAATCTACCAATAACCGACGCAGGTCGCTTACAAGTAGAAATTAATGGCTTTATCAACGCTCTGTTTAGCGAAGTAAATCCAGTCGGTATTAAGTATTTACTTTCTATTCTCGGAAAATGCCAAAATGAATTAAGATCACCACTTTCACCTGCTTCTACACATACTCAAGAAATAATTAGGAGTGAAGCTATCAAGATAGGACTTCAAATATAAAAATACCGTCACGGCTTATGACGGTATTTTTATATTATTCAACCGACTTATCGGGCTTGTCCGGTCGGCGTAAATTAGCAGGAACCATAAATCTAAATGTGGTATGGTCATTAACTACGCTTTCACATTTGATCCATCCTCCTAATGAGTCTATAAGCGATTTTGCTATTGCCAACCCTAAACCGAAGGAATTACTTTCGCCTGTATGTGATTCGTCAACTTTATAAAATCTTTCAAATATATGCGGTAGCTTTTCGGGAGGAATTCCCTCTCCTGTATTCGATATCGATACAATGACCTGACTTTTTTTGTTTTCCATTTTTACCGTTATCGAACCGCCATCAGTGGTATACTTATATGCATTATTAAGCAATATGCTTATCAATCTTCTAAGTTTTTCCTCGTCTGAATACACGATAACGCCCGATGCTATATCCGAATTAAGAGCTATTGTCTTTTCAAAACACCCTGCTTCCAATTCAAGCGTCATACTCTCAATAAGATCGCTAAACGCTACCTTGTCTACGTTCATAGTCAAGTTGCTCTCCAATTTTGACAACTCGAGCATCTCTTTAACAAGTGAGTTCATTCTCTTTGTTTGAGTTTCTATACCATTCAACCATTTATGGCTTTCCGAAGCTTCTTCTATTCCGTTTCGTGCTAAGGCAAGATCGGTTTCTATAATGGTTATCGGAGTTTTTAATTCGTGAGACGCATTAGCTATTAGATCTTTTTGTTTTTGGAGTGCGTCATTGACCGGTTTAAGTACCATGCTCGACAATCGCAAGGCTACAATTGCGACTACGACCAATACCACGACATATGCAATAAGTACAATCTTCCAAATATGATTGATGGCTACAAGCTCACCTGTCGCATCATATACCGCATATATCAATATATTGCCTTGCTCCCTTGTTCCAAAAAAATAATCGTGTCCGTCGAATATAAAATGCTTCTCTTGATGAGGTCTTAGCATTTCATTTATCAAGCCTTTTTGTTCCTCTTCGGTATATAATTCGGATCGTGCTGTATAGTATTGATCGTTAGCATACAATATGATCATACAGTCCGAATCCTCTATACCTACTATCTGGTTATTGGAAAAACGCACCTGATCTAACGAATATTCTACCGTTCTATTGATACCTAACCATACTTCTAAGCTCGATACAAAAATTATCGCTGCCATTACTATCGACAAGATAAGTGCTGATATTAATGTGGCAGCGACAGCAAATCGAAGCCTTAGCTTCGTTAACATTGGTAATCTAGTATATTTCTCTCGAAAGTAGTTGATAACCTATACCTCTTATTGAATTAATCAAAAACGGTGTATTTAAGAAGTTCAATTTACGGCGTAAAAACGACATATAGACCTCTAAGTTATTAGATTCAAAATCAGGCTCCAAGCCCCATACATTAGCTATAATCTTTTCTCTTTCAGCTACCATGCGTGGATTACTGAAAAAATACCTCATAATCTTAAATTCCTTCACGGAAAGATTGATAGTCTTATCACCGTAACTCAAGGAATGATTGATAAGATGAAGTCTTGTACCCATAAATTCCAATTCATTATTTTCGATAATCTCACCTTTTCTACGAGTTAATGCTCTTATTCTCGCTAAAAGCTCCGGAATCGAAAACGGCTTAGCTAAATAGTCATCTGCCCCCATATCTAATCCTTTTATCTTATCCTTTTCTTGGGTAAGTGCGGTAAGCATCAAAATAGGTACGGATAAGCCTTGATTCCTGATACCCTCAAGAACCTCAAATCCGTTCTTCTTAGGCATGAGCACATCCAAAATAATAATATCGTAAATGTTTTCAAGAGCCATTGCTAAACCTAATTCACCGTCAAGTGCAGTGTCTACATCATACTTCTCATTTTGAAGTACACTTTTTAGGGCTTCTGATAAGCTCAACGAATCTTCAATAAGTAATATTCTCATAGACGCCTCCTTTTTTCGATATTATATATTATGTAAGTTAAAATATCATTAAAAAACATCAATAATCGTCAAATCTATCACTATCATCGGGAACTTCACGCTCAATCTTTTGAGTTTTCTTTCCCGATTTAAAGATAATCATTATGATGATAAATGCAGGAATCACGATACCTAATACAAGAATTATACGCAAAACGGTCTTGTTTTTAGGTGCTTCTCTATCAATATCGCTTCCTTGGTTACCGCTATTTGTTTCACCATCAATCGGTTTAATTACAGGGGGATTAAGAAGATCGTTGATAGCATCAATATTCCTTATATTTGTCGGATAGGCATAATATATAGTGTTTTCGCCCTCATTGCGTAATGCATAACAAGTGACTACTCCATCAACTTTATATTCTCCTAAAAAAATCGCAGTTCCAACAAAAGTAGACGGAATAGCATTATCATGAGGTGAATTGTATACAGTTTTTGGTGTACTCAATTCCAATACAAGGTCGGGTGAAAGCTTTGACGGAACTGTGGTCGCAGTACAGGTTGCCAGCTCACTTTCCAAAATATGTCCTTCGATTCCGGCATAGTTTATTTTAGCATAATTTGAGCCTTGATCATTATGGGTAATCACGCTAAAAGCATATCCCTTTGGTATCGAAAACTTCATATCGGGAGAAAAACCGTTGGAAATAAATAGCTTAACATCCTGCTCACCGACAACATAATAGGTCGTCTCGTCGGCTGACGCTATAAACGAGCATAACGGCATGATCGCTATAGTTATTATTAATAAAACAAGCAATATTTTTTTCATACTTCAATTATACTATACACTTAGCAAAAAATAAAGAGAAAACTGAAAACAATTTAAAAAATAATACTATAATTTGGCATAATTTGTATTATCATACACCCATTAAAATGCTTCCATGAAATAAATCCTTGATTTCTATTTTTCCATCACTGTATACCGCATAAGATGGCAAACTTCCCTCTTTTGGTAATGATGCTGACGAAACATTAACAAAATGAACTCCTGACTTATCGGTTATCCTATTAACATGATAATGACCGTAAAAGACAGCAAATGCTCCTTTTGTATCAAGTTTATCTAATTTATGACCATGCGTGCATATGATACGCTTACCGTCAATATCTATCGTACAGCGTGATAGTAAATGTCTACCAAGAACCATTTCATCGACTTCGGCATCACAGTTTCCCTTAATAAGTATGGTAGGAGCCTTGATTGAATTGATAAGCTCGACCACGCCCAATGGATCGTATTCTTGAGGTAATGGGTTGCGTGGTCCGTGATAAAGGTGATCGCCTAAGAAAACTACCTTATCGGGATATTCTTCTTCGATAACAGCACAAATGCGTTTCAATGCATACAGCGAACCATGTAGGTCGGTAAAAAACAATATTTTAGAGCTTTTCATAAATAATTCTCCGTATAATGAAATTCTTATTTACTATTGTAACAAAAAAAGAATGAAAATGCAACTTGAAAGTAATCGTCGGAGTAATTGTCCTACACAACATTATTTTTATCGTCCGCAACATACTGTTTTTTTCGTTACCGTCCAAGATACTGAAAGGCTATGCCTTTCACTGCGTGGCAGTTCGACTTCGCTTACGCTCCGCTCAGTATGACAGCGGACGGATTATGACAACGACGAGAATGTACGATTATAATGACAGCAAGCGGAATTACTCTTACTGTTCTTTTAATGCAGAATTATCGTGAATTGTTGCGTCTTCCGAAAAGGGTCAGAACTCTTACAAAAAAGCGTAAGAAGTATATCAATGAGGTCAATGCAGATGCTACATAGGTAAGTGCCGCAGCGTTTAGCACCTTTTTTGCTCCCTTTATTTCGCTGTTGTCTAATATTCCTTCATCTACCAACATTTCGCTTGCCCTTCTCGATGCATTCAACTCAACCGGCAATGTCACTAATGTGAATAAAAACGATGTTCCATATAAAATTACACCTGCCAATGCGATATAAAAGCCTACACTTCCTTCGGTTGCATGCGAAAAAAGATCTATAATGAATCCTATTAATACAAGTGGTAATGCCATTCTTGATCCAATATTCACAATAGGAACGAGCCACGTTCTTATCTTAAACGGTATATAATTCTTTTCCTTTTGCATTACATGTCCCATTTCATGTGCTGCGACCGCTACCGCACCTATGGAATAACTGCCATAGGTGGATGCGGATAAATTAACTATTTGCTTGGATGGATCGTAATGGTCACTAAGCGTTCCGCCAACACGCCCAACTGAAATGTTCCATATTCCATTTGATCGTATTAATCTAACTGCTGTATCGTAACCAGTCATTCTTGCACGGTTGGGTATTGCGTTATACTTCGCAAAGGTCTTTTTTACCTTTATACTTGCAAATATCGATATTATCATACATATAAGCAATGCTCCCATAAACCATAAATAGTCATACAAATACATAATAGTTCTCCTTCGCTCTTTTTATGCGGTAGCCTTTTCAAATTGACTGTTGTATAAGTCCTTATAGAAGCCACCACTTGCCATGAGCGATTCGTGATCGCCCTTTTCTATAACATCGCCGTCCTTCATTACCAATATCAAGTCGGCATTTTTGATTGTCGATAGTCTATGTGCAATTACAAAGCTCGTTCTATCCTTGGTAAGCTCGTCCATCGCTTTTTGTATTATCACTTCGGTGCGTGTGTCGACTGAGGATGTAGCTTCATCCAATATAAGCATTGGCGAATTTTGAAGCATTGCCCTTGCTATTGTGAGTAACTGCTTTTGTCCTGCCGATATGGTTATGCTTTCTGATAAAACGGTGTCAAGTCCGTGGGGTAGAGAGTGAATAAACTTATCAACTCCACATACGGTGCATACCTTTTCTATCTCTTCATCCGTTATTCCTTCCATATTATACACGAGGTTTTCTCTAACAGTTCCCTCAAATAGCCAAGTGTCCTGTAAAACCATTGCGAACATTTCATGAACATTCTCTCGTTTCAATTCATTGATCGATACACCGTCAATATATATATCTCCGCCGTTTATCTCAAAAAATCGCATTAATAGGTTTACCATCGTCGTTTTACCTGCTCCGGTTGGTCCTACTATTGCTACCTTTTGTCCAGGTGCGACCTCCGCAGAAAAATCCTTTATTATTATCTTATCGGGTGCATCGGGATATGAAAATCTTACATGATCGAATACCACTTTACCACTTACATTATCAATAGATGCAGTTTTTTCGCTTTCGTCACTAAGCTCTTCACTTTCAAGAAAATCAAATACTCTGTGAGCTGATGCCGAGACCGTCTGAAGATTGGTAAGTCCTTGTGCAATCTGTGTCAGAGGCGACGAGAACATGCGTACATAGAATATAAACGATACTATTACGCCAAATCCTATATATCCGTTTATTGCAAGTATCGAACCGACTACACATACCGCTACATATGATAGATTGGCTATAATATTCATTAAAGGTTGCATGATGCCAGATAGGAATTGCGATTTCCAGTTCGCATTGTATACATCAAGATTTAGCTTGTCAAATATTGATTTTACCACCTTATCGGCTCGACTTACCTTAATCACCTCGTGCCCCGAATAGTTTTCTTCGATAAAGCCGTTTAGCTCGCCTAACGACTTCTGTCTTGCGATAAAGTATTTTTGGGAGCTACCCATTACCACAACTATTATCACTAAGCCGATAAGCGTTATTCCAAGCGTTATCAAGGCTAATCGCCATTCGGTAACAAACATCATCACTAAACATCCCAAAAATTGAGCAACAGCACTTATTACCGTTGGTAAGCTGTTTGTCAACCCCTGCTGCATGGTCGATACATCGTTGGTAATTCTACTTAAAATATCGCCTTGAGATGTGGTATTAAAGTATTTTTGCGGTACCTTATTTATCTTTTCGGAAAGCTCTCCACGAAGCCTATATGACATTTTTAAGGTCACTGTTGCCATTATATACTGCTGTATATAGTCAAACAAGCAACTTAATACATATAGCACAATAAGTAGTATACCTATCTTTGCTATCGCAGATAAGTCAATTCCCGTCAGTAATCCGTTGGTCATTATCTCGGCAATATCACCAAGCTTATCAGGTCCGAAAATTGTTATTAACGAGCTTGCTGCCGCTAAGCATAACGCTATTACAACAAAAATCATGCTGTTTTTTAGATAGCTCGCACTTCTCTTTAGAGCGGACGGCTTTATTTCATTCGATTTCATTTTTCTCATAACTGTCCTCCTCTATTCTAATTCTTCCGCACTTAACTGCGAGCTTGCAATTTCACGGTAAACACTGCAATTCTGCATAAGCTCGGTATGCTTGCCCATTCCTACAACTGTACCCTTATCAAGCACGATTATGGTATCGGCATTTCTTATCGTTCCTATACGCTGAGCTACTATTATCTTAGTCGTATCCTTGTATTCGGTCGCAAGCTTTTCTCTTAACAATGCATCTGTGCGGTAGTCAAGTGCAGAAAAACTATCGTCAAATATCAATATTTCGGGATCTCTTGCCAATCCTCTCGCTATCGACAAACGCTGTTTTTGTCCGCCTGAAACATTTCTTCCAAGCTGTGCTATTCTATATTCAACTCCGTCATCAAGCTTATCTACAAATTCCGCAGATTGTGATACTTCAAGTGCTTTTTGTAATACTTCATTGTTCTTATCCGCAGAACTTTCACCTAAGAATACATTATCTTCAATGGTTCCCGAAAACAGCGTTGCTTTTTGCGTCATAAATCCAAGTTTATCATATAATGCGCTTAACTTATAGTCACGCACATTTACACCGTCTACAAGCACCTCTCCTTCGGTCGCATCATATAATCGAGGAATCAAGTTTATCAAAGTACTCTTACCACTGCCCGTTGCACCGATTATTGCAAGCGTTTCGCCCTTATTTACCTTAAATGTTACATTTTCAAGCTCATTCTCGGGAGAATCCGGATATGAAAACGATACATTTCTAAATTCGACGCTTCCACACTCTTCCGTATCGGTTACAGTGCCGTCATTTATCGAGAATTCTTTATTGAGCACCTCGTTTATACGCTCGGCTGATACTTGTGCTTGGGGAACCATCATGAATATGATTATAAGCATCATAAATGACATTACGATATATGTTGCATACGTGCCAAAAGCAAGTATCTCACTGAACATCGATATCCTTCCTGCCGGATTACTAAGGGCAATATTATTGACTAAAACCGCTCCAACCCAATAGATTGCAAGCGTTAATCCGCTCATACCTAAGGTCATAGTTGGACTGATAAGTGCAAACAGTCTTTGGTTTTTAAGCTGTAACTCATACATATCCTTACTTGCTTTATCAAATTTTTCATTTTGATAATCCTCGGCATTGAATGCATGCACTACATTTATCCCTGTTAGGTTTTCACGAGCTATTCTGTTTATTCGGTCGGTCATCTTTTGAACCTTGCGGAAACGAGGTAGACATGTGGTTACTACCAATAACACTATACAGCAAAGTGCTACAACAAAGCCTGCGGTAACTATGGACAATTCCCAGCTCTTACCAAGTATTTTGACAATACCCCATATCGCCATTATAGGTGCTTTGATAAGCATTTGCAACCCCATTGATATTATCATCTGTATTTGAGTGATATCATTGGTGGTTCTGGTTATCAAGCTTGGTACAGAAAAGGCTTGCATTTCTGCTTTACCCATATCGATCACATGATAAAATAGCTTTTCCCTAACGGTATAGCTAAAGCCTGATGCAGTTCTTGAAGACAAAAATCCGCAAATTATCGCAAGCATTGCACTTATTACAGTACATGCTAACATTTTAAGTCCGACTTCTACTATCGCTTCAGTCGTGCCTGATGTGTTTATCAAAGTGGTCAACTCGGTCATGTAATCGGGTAATTCAAGATCAAAATATACCTGCCCCACTACAAGCACCGCACATATGACCGCCATGATTATCTCACGCGGACGAAGGTTTTTAAACAGTTTAAACATTTATCTACTCCTTAGATCCCATACCGTTTTTGCGAATACTCTCAACATTGCTGTCTATAGCTTCGAGAACCCTTTTCCATACTTCAAAATCTTCTTCATTAACTCCTTTTATTAGAGTGGATCCGAATTGAAGCTGTTTTTCACGTCCCTTTTCTATAATCGGCATTGCTTTCTCGGTTGCGATCAACTTAATTTTTCTACGATCTCCTACAACAGTTACTCTCTCTATTAAACCAACTTGGACTAAACGCTCGATATGGACAGATACTATTCCTGTCTTAAAGCCTCTTACCATACATACTTCAAAATCTTCTTCATTAACTCCTTTTATTAGAGTGGATCCGAATTGAAGCTGTTTTTCACGTCCCTTTTCTATAATCGGCATTGCTTTCTCGGTTGCGATCAACTTAATTTTTCTACGATCTCCTACAACAGTTACTCTCTCTATTAAACCAACTTGGACTAAACGCTCGATATGGACAGATACTATTCCTGTCTTAAAGCCTCTTACCATACATACATCCTTTGCAGTTGCATGATCGGTATTATTAGCCATAAATAATAGTATATCTAACGCCATTGGCGGTAATCCAAACTCCTTACATAACGGTAATAAAGCTATGTGATAAGCTTCGATAAACTTGTTGGCAAAATCAAATAAGTTAGCAATTCCTCTATTTTGTTTCTTTTCCATAATTATCTCCCGTGAAAGCTTGACAATTCTAAACAAAATTAGATTGTCTAATATTAGTATATTCTAATTTTAGACTAATTGTCAACATAAAATACAAGATTTTTTGAGATTTTTAAATAAAGTAGGTAAAATGAAATAATTGACCAGATAAAAGCGGATCCCATACATAGGATACCAAAACAATTATTGTTTCCGTCCGTTCATTCGTCCGCAAGATACCAAATTGTTACACAATTTGATTCGCACTATCTACGAATTTCGACTTCGCTCAGTATGACAGCGGACTTGGTTTATTACTCAGTCTTTCTGCACATCGTCCCTAAGATACAAAATGTCATAGCAGTTCCGTCCAAGATACTGCAAGACTATGTCTTACACTGCGTTGCAGTTCGACTTCGCTATCGCTTCGCTCAGTATGACAGGACGGGAAACACTCAGTATGACAGGACGGGAAACACTCAGTATGACAGCGGACGGAGTATGATAGGACGGAAAAAGTTCAGTATGACGTCGAATGGGAGCGGTTGAAAGTATATAATCTTATTTTATTAATATTAACATTACCATATATATAAAAAATGCTCAATCAATTATGATCGAGCCTATAAGATGTATTTTTGTATCATTTTTAAACACAAAAAAACCTTGCACCACTTATCGGTACAAAGTCAATTTGTTTATTAAACGCTATTATTACGAAAAGACTATTTCTCTGCTCTTAATGCGTCAAGAGATCTCGAAATGGTAGCAATTCTACGGCTTGCAGCATTGATATGCAAAACACCGGAAGTCTTAGCTTTATTGATAATAGCTACTGTCTCGGGATATAACTTCTCGGCAGTTTCTAAATCTTTAGCATCAATAGCTGTGTTAAACTTCTTGACAGCGTTTCTAACTGTCGAACGAATAGAATTGTTTTGTGCGTTTTCTTTAGCTGTTACTAATATACGTTTCTTTTGAGATTTGATGTTTGCCATCTTTAAATTCTCCTTGTCTTTATAAATGCTTGATTATTGTACCACAACTTTATGGTTTTAGCAATTAATTAAACACATTTTTCCACTCTTTTTTTAAAATTTTTAATATTTTTTGATTGTTTTCGCACTTTTTTACCTAAACTCTTGGTATGGATCACTTTAAGGAACTCGCCGAAGAGGCTTTCATTTCAAAAGGAGTTAGCGGAAAAACTGTAAAGAAATACAACGACCTTTTAATTACAGCCTACCATTTTAACAAAAAAGGCTCTGCTCGGCTGTCGGGTAATTATTATACATTATCATTTAACAAAAGCCGTTTTGGTAACGATAAGCTTTTCTCTCGTATTTCTTCATCTATTACATTGCTTCTCGATACTCTAAACTCCGCCACAGATAAACCCTTAGTTATCGGTCTTGGAAATGAGTCAATTACTGCTGATGCATTAGGCTCACTTACTGTGAATGTGCTAAGTGAATTAAATCATGATGGGAAAATTATGCTTTTTAAACCGTCCGTTTTTGGGCTAACTCGTATGGAAAGTGCAGATATTATTAACGGAATAGTAAATGTTGTCAATCCGTCATCTATAATTGCCATCGATACACTTTGCTGTCTAAATGATAGCAACCTTTACTCATCTATCCAAATTTCAGATGCAGGGATCATTCCCGGTGGTGGATTGGGAAATCCAAGACCTGCTATCACCAAAAAATCATTGGGGATCCCTGTCATATCAATGGGTATTCCTTTAATAAGCTATTCACAAAGCAATCTCAATCCTAATTACTGCGTTACCCCAAAAGAGATCGATATTATCGTTAAAATGTGTTCGAAAATGCTTGCGAACGGAATAACCGCACATTTATCAAAAAAATAGTTGTGACAAGGACATCAATCACTGCATATATAACCATATGCAGAATTTGTCGGGTAAAAGAATACATTTTATAGGAGTGAACGGCACAGGTATTTCGGCTTTAATCAGATTGGCTCGTGATATGGGTGCAATCGTCAGCGGTAGCGATAGCGTTGGAGGTGAATATCTCGATGCACTTAAAAAAGACGGCTTTAGCGTCTATACGGGGATAGATGCGTCCATAAGTAAAGATTGCGACCTTATTGTGTATTCGGGGGCTGTCAAAGATAATCATCCCGAATTAAACGGAAAAGCGTGTATTGAGCGTGGCGCATTCCTCGGTGAATTATCTAAACACTTCGATAAGGTGGTTGCTGTAGCCGGTACTCATGGTAAGACTACCGTTTGTGCAATGATATCACATGTGCTAAAAATGGCAAATTATCCGTTTACTTATACATTCGGGGGAATAGATGTCGAAAGCGGTTCAAATTATGGTTTTTTCGGCAAAAATCTACTTATTACTGAGGCTTGCGAATATCGTAACAGCTTTTTGTCGATCTCTCCCGATATTTCGGTTATTACTTCTATCGAATATGATCACCCCGATTTTTTTACAAATCAACACGATTTAGTGTCGAGCTTCGACAAATTTTGCAGCAGCACAAAAGAATGTGCGATTTGGGGCAAAAATGTGGCATATCAACTCGAATGCGTAGATGCACATATGCACATTCGTGCATTTGAAAAGGATTTTTATATTCTTGATACAAACGGCTATGATGAATGTGTATTTATGTCGAACGGTAATACAATTAAATTAAAACTCAAGGCTGTTGGTGAATACAATATCAAAAATGCAATACTATCAACCGAGTCTTTATTACAATTAGGAATTACTCCGTCAATGATACAAAGGGCACTGTGTGAATTTAAAGGTGTAAAGAGAAGAAGGGAGTATTTAGGCGAATTATGCGGTAAAGAATGCTATAGCGATTATGCTCATCACCCTACTCAAATAAAGTCGCTATTGCAGTCATTTAAGGGAAAAAGAAGGGTTTGTATCGTGTTTGAGCCACATACATATTCAAGAACAAAACTATTGATAAATGAGTTTAGGAATGCGTTCATCGATTCAAATGCCGTCGTCTTATTGCCTGTTTACCCTGCAAGAGAAATGTATGATAAAAATGGCGACAGTGATACTCTTTTTAGTGTTATCGAACACGATAATAAGCATTTGGCAAACGATTATATAGATGCCGAAAACATATTGAAGAATATCGATTGCGATATTATCATTTTTACAGGGGCCGGATCAATCGATAATTGGTGTAGAAAGTTGGTATTAGGAAAGAATTGAATGAAGGCATTTTAGAGATAGCATTTTTTCGTTTCCGTCCAAGATACTAAAAGGCTTAGCGTTATCGTCCGCAAGATACCAAATTGTTGCACAATTTGATTTTCGTTTCGCTCAAATTTCGACTACGCTCAGTATGACAGAGGACGAATGATCATTCAAATGCTTAGTATGACAGAGGACAGAATAAAAAATGTGGGCAAAAATGATTTACCCACATATTATATTTGATTTTATTCGTAAACGGTGATAGTCTTAATGTCAACTCTCTCAACGGGTACATCGCTCATTGAATATAATTGTCCGTTATTCTTATAATAGCCAACAGAGGTCAGTACCTTACTTATCTTGACAACTGCATTCATGCTTTCTTCGTCTATCACCCTACCGAATGCACAATAATTATCATCCAAATACGGACAGTCTACCGAGCAAATAAAGAATTGCGACGAAGCCGAGTCATAACTGCTACTCCTCGCCATAGATATAACGCCTTTTAGATGGTTTACATTATTCGTCCAGCCGTTTGCAGAGAATTCACCGACTATTGTTTCAATCTCGTCACTATCGATTAGATGGCCCTCCTCGTTTCGAACATATCCACCGCCTTGAATCATAAAATCTTCTATAATGCGGTGCATCGTCAATCCGTTATAATAGCCGGCCTTTGCAAGCTGAATAAAGTTTTCTACAGTTTTAGGTGCTACGCTCGGATAAAGCTCTAATCTTACATTATCTCCTGTGCTGAATTTTATTTCAACAAGTGGATTATCGGCATTTTTGACACCGAATTCGCCTGGCGTATATTTTAACAGGTCGCTTTTTGTAGTTGTGCAAGAACAACATACAAGCATTAACATTACTAAAATAATTGATACTATCGTTATTTTCTTCATTTTTTCTCCTTTGTCTTAGAACTTTTAAACAGCCCTCGACATTGTTTATTTAGTTAGAAAATAGGCATTCTTCAATAATTTACCTAAAATCTTCAAAATGTATTTTTATGTTTTGTTATTCAACCATATTTCCGCTGAAAGTTATTTCGGAATAATCAATAAATAGATCGTTATCGCTACCGATATATCCTATTCTTATATCCGATTTATCAATATCGGTCGCAACTACCGTAATATTCCCCGATATTTCACCTTCGATACTGCCCGAATAATAGCCTATCATTCCGCCAACATATCCTTTAAGTGCGGTAACATTGATATCGACCGTCATAGGCGTCAATGAGATAATACCATTGTCACCGTAAGAATAGCCTACAAAGCCACCTACATAAACGATGGATGCGGTTACTTCAATCGTGCTTACCACCATACCCTCAACACTTGCATCGCCTAAGTAAGCGGCAAATCCGCCTACATATGCAGTCTTATCGCCATTAACGGTCAATGATACATTTATCGAACCGCTAAACGAACCAGAAAATTCACCGAAGCCACCTATATTTCCTGCCGTTCCCGATACAATTCCGCTCGCTACAGCATCAGTAAGCGTTCCGCTCGACACGCCCGATATCAAGCCTATATTACCACTACCGCAATCGACTATAGCAGATTCAACAATCAAACCCTGTACATTGGCTCGATTATCACCAACAAATGCTCCGATTGTGCAGTTTTTGGCACTCCTAACAGTTATTTTACCGCTTATTTTGATATTATCCATGCTTCCGCTTGCTATTCCGCTGAAACCGCCTATCGTCGCTCCGTCAATAGTAGAGCCGTCTTGTTCTGCAATTTGTATGGATGACGTAATATTTCGTGCGGTTCCGCTAAATGTAGCGAATACACCGCCCGAAAGCGTTGCATTGGAATTCAATAAAACTATTCCTTTTATGTCTATACCATCGATAACTGTATCGGTTGCATAACTCGACAGTATCGGCGAATTATCAATAGCAACTACATCACTAAATATCAAATTCACTATTTCACACTCTGCCAATAATCCAAAAAATCCACCTACTCCGTTTTTGGTAGATATTTTGAAATTTTTAATTACCGCACCGTTACCGTCCAAGTATCCCATAAATGACGAATCTATAAATATAGGCTCAAGAATGGCGTTTTTAAAATCTATGCTATCGACAACTATCTTATAATATGCGTTTGGATGCTCCTTCATTTGTAAAAAATCGTCATAGGTCGATATGGTGTATGGCTTGGCTTCTGTTCCGTATTCACCATAATCGACAGTGTAATATAATTCCTTACTCAATAAAGAGCTTTTGTAGCCCGAACCGTCATGAGCGACTGCTTGAACAGATAATGTATATAAGCCATCTACGGTTACTATCGATTTTAGATCCATTACCGTTGAATGAACGGTCAACGGTTTACCGTTTAAAAAAATTAAGTATTCGTCTGCACCGTCTACTGCATCCCAACGAAGGGTGTATTTTTCAAGCTGAGGCGTAGGCGTAGCCAATCTATCGGGATACATTATAACCGTTTCCGCTGTTCTTGGTGAATTATAATAGAATTCTTTTTCGGTCAATGCGGATATCGTGATAGTTACGCTTTCGGCTATATCATACTCAAGTCTATTATCGCTTACAATATATTCAGTTCCGTCTATAATCACGGAATATGCAAAAGAATTCTCTACCGCACGCCAAGTAATAGACTCGCCGTCATATCCGATTTCTGTAGGAACTGCCGTAAAATAATACTGATCACCCTCTTCGGTAACAATAAAGCCTTTATCGTCTACATATGTTTTGGATGCAGACGGTACATAGCCTACTCCATACGAATTTAGAGATGAATTTAAGCCGACAGCATTTGCCTTGACATAAAATATTAAGACAGTATCTATAAATACTTTATCAATTTCAAGGGACAATTTATCGGTGGTAAAGGTC
>CAZUET010000012.1:0-22563 GCA_964619685.1 uncultured Christensenellaceae bacterium | reverse complement strand
TATTATACGGAGTGTATGTTGCGGTTGTTCCGCTCTTTTGGTCACTACCGTTATAGGTGTATGTGCCTAAGTTCCATTTAACTTCAACCGATTGTTTTTCAACCGTTAATGAACCCTTTACCACTTCTACACTGTAGTTAGAGTTATCATCATATCTTGCACCAATATCGAGATACTCGCCTACCGCCTTTTTATATGGTTCATAGTCGAAATCAACACTCGCATTGAGTTCTTCACCCGATACAACGCCTTCAACAGATAAACCAATGGTTACTTCGTGACCATATGTTACGCTTGCATTTGCAACGATAATCATTACGGATTTGGGTGCGATGGTTGTGGATTCGGTAATTGTCGTATCGTCAAGTGAATAGTTAGTGTTATAGAAGGTGTAATCTGCACTATTGCTATCAAGCACTGCGGTCAATGTATATATATCCGCATTTTTAAATACTGTGTTTACAGCATTTGCACCTTGATAAGAGATAAGCAATGATACATTTCCTAATATCTTAGCGGTAATGCTATCATTCTGAGGTTCACCGCTATAGGTATATCCGTCAGCGGAAATTCCTGACCATACTACACTTACAGTTTTCTTTTCTACACTAAGAGTACCGCTTTGAACGGTTACATCATAGTTCTCATTTGTCTTATTGAAGCCGATAGTATAATCATTTACCCAACTGTTAGCTTTGGTCATATCGTTTGTATATTGAATGTACTCGCATACAAAATTTCCTATATCATCAATAGCTTGGTCTCCATAAAGTGATCCGTTGGAAATAACTGCGGTATAGGTCGGTTCGGAATCACCGAATACGATACCCTTATCTTGAACCTTTACAGTAATTGCTCTTTGCTTAACGGTAAGAGTCGCAGTGACTAATACTAAGCCGTCCTCGTCGACATTTAACAAGTAATTGGGATTAATGGATGAGAAATGCATATTAATGTCATAACTGCCTACATTTAAGCCTTTTTGATAGTCGGTAGTATAATTATATGTGCCGATCATATCACCTGCTACGATACCTGTTGCATTGAATGTAAAGGTAGGTGCATTTTCACCGTATACGGTTTCCTTATTGTGAATATTAACTGTAAGCGACTTAGCACCGATAACTACCGTTATTGCTGTGTTTGTATATGAATAGTTTGCATTCGTATTGGTTGCAGTCAATTCATAGCTACCTGCATTTTTGAATGAGTCGGGGTAAACAACGGTCATAGGAATGGCATTACCGTCAATATCAGTAAAGGTTGCACTTGTTCCGTTCTTTTGGTCATTACCGTTGTATATATATGTACCTAAGCTCCAAACAACGGATGCTGTACGCTTGGTAACGGTTATAGCTATCGTATCAGAGACATCCAAACCGCCTTCATATGTGTACTTATACTCAAACGTGTAGTTGGAGTTAGAATATCCGCTTGCAACGATACCGACAACAGAACCTGCCGATACCGACGAATCGTAAGTGGATGCTCCACCGTATGTATATTGTATTGAACCGATATTGTCTATATCACCCGAATAAATCCAATCATATTGACTGTTTTCAGAGGTCAAGCTCAAGCTATCACCATATGTAACCGATTGAGGAACTGTTACGGTTACTGTTACTGTCTTAGGCTCTATCTTTATTTCCCTACGAGTTTCTACGGTAAAGGTATAGTTTTCGTTATAAGAAAGTGTAACGGTATATGTACCTGCATTTACAAATGCAGAGCCGTCACTTAAGGCATTTCTTCTTGGCTTAGAGGTTGAACCGTTATCAAGTGCAAAAGCAAGGTTCAAGGACTTAGTATCACCGTATATATCGGTAAAGGTTGCCCCTACCGTATTCTTTTGACTCAAGCCGTTATAAACAAGTCCACTGTCACCCGACCATACTATTCCGCTGTTTACGGTACGAGGTGTGACCTTGAGCGAACCGCTACTAACGGAAATATTGTAGTTGGTAACACCGACCTCGTTAGCGGTGAATGATACCGTGTATGTATTGACGGGACTGCCAAATTCGTAGTTACTTGTGGCAGTACCGATATTTTCGTTATTAATTGCTCCGTTTACGGTGGTTATGTCGGCATAGTCAATCATATTCCAACCATACTCGACTGACTTAGTGCCGATAGTAACGGATGCGTCCTTTTTGGCAATGCTAAGAGTATACTGAGTCTTGGCAGTATCGCTTAGCTTGTAATTATTATCGGAAAGCGTCTTTGCGGTAAGTATGTAATTACCTGCATTTTTAAGCTCGATATCCTCTAATAATGATATATTATTATTATCGATATCGACATAGTAACACTTAACTGTACCTATTTGATTGTTACCATTATAGGTATATGCCGATGAACTTTCCCATACTATTTCTATTGGTCTTGGTGTTACTGTGAGCATTCCGCTGACCTTGGTAATATCATAGTCTGAATTTTCAATATTAGTGATAGATACGGTGTAATCACCTACATTACTGCCTATTGAATAGTCATGACCGTATGTAACATTACTTAGTACATCACCGCCGATAAGCTCAGGGGCTGTATATGTAAATGATGCATTGTTACCGTATATTACCGATGAATCGTTAACTGTAACCGTTATGGGCTTTGCAGTTATCGATACGCTCTTTTGAGCATTATTAAAGCTATAATTGGCATTGAATGATGCATTAACGTTGTAGCTACCTACATGCTTCAATTCACCGCTGAATGACAACACTGCGTTCCGTGTATTGTTTTGGATATCAATAAATCTTGCGACGATATCACTCTTACGGCTGTTACCGTTATATACATAGGATGATTCGATAGTCCAAGTTAAATCAACGCTCTTTGCGTTTACTGTAAGAATGGAACCAACAGTGCTTATTAAATAGTTACCATTGACTATATTGCTGATAGATACAGGATATGTACCAATATCACTTCCGATAGCGTAACTGCATTCGTATACGATATCACTAAGCTCGTCACCCTCGATGAGCTCGGGTGCGGAATAGGTAAATACCGCTCTATCGCCGTATGAAATTCCTAATGCATCTACACTTACTGTAATAGCCTTAGGGCTTATCTCTACTGTCTTAGATACGATATTAAAATCATAGTTAGATGCGTTAATGTCATCAGACTTAGCCGTTGCTGTAACGGTATATTTACCTGCGTTTTTGAAGGCTGTATTGCTTCTGTCGGTCATTGAAAGATAGGAAATGTCCATATCTACTACATTACCGTCATAGCTATTATATGTTGCGCCTACCGATTGTTCAGAGCCGTTATAAATATATGTACCGATATTCCACTTAACATTACGGCTGAGCTTATTGACTGTAATACTACCGTCTACATAAGAAATGGTGTAGTCACTTGAATTACTAACTACTGCATTTGAAACCTTTAATTGATAACTACCAACATTAGCGCCAACTGAATATGCACTGCTGTCATAATCGACACTGCTTATACTGTCGCCTGTTGCCAATGCAGTATTGGTGTAGCCAAGCTGAGATAAAAGAATGCTTGATCCATAAACAATATCAATATTTCTTGCCTTAATCTCAAGCGCCTTTGGTGATATCTCGACAGTTCTCGTTGTATCGGTCAAGGTATAGTTATCATTTTCGATACTTGCTTCTATATTGTATTCGCCGACATGGATAAAGTCACCGTCAAATGTTAGGTCAACTTTCTTATCAATACCGTTATACTGTCTAAATTCGGCGGTTACCGAACTCTTTTGAGATCTACCGTTATAAATATATGATGAAGATATGTTCCATTTAACTGCAACCGAAAGGGGCGTAACTGTAAGTGTTCCGCTTATATAATCGATTTCATAATTATCACTGCTCAAGCCTAACGGACGAATATCGTATTCGTTTACACTATATCCTACTCCGTATGAGCATACATGGGTAAGTGTTCCATTGAGTACCGATTCATTTTCATTATTGACGAAGCCGTCATATTTACTGACAAACTTGGGTGCAGAAGATCCATAAACGGTGGTTGCATCCTGTGCAGTAACCGTAAGATCCTTCTTGAATATATACAGCGATCTTTCGGTGTCATTGATCGCATAATTATCATTATCAAGACTAACAGTTACTAAATATGCTCCTGCATTTTTGAAATTAGATATTTCACCATTAAGCGAAAATTGAGGAGTTAGTGTAATAGCAGAACCGTCATAGCTATCAATGGATGCCATGACTTGATCTCTTTGATCTAAACCGTTATATGTGTAATCATTATCACCCGACCAATCGACAAATACCGATCTCGATGATACGCTAAGCGTTCCTTTGATAACGGTTACTTTGTAATTGGAATTGAATGCACCTACTGCATCAATATCATACTCGCCTTTATCAGATCCTACAGAATAGCTACATACTATTGTATAATCAAGGCTATCACCTTGACATAATCCCGATTCGGACGCATTGTATAAGGGTGCATCCTCTCCATAAGTAGTGTTTGCACTGTCAATGGCTACTGTTGCATTTTTAGGTGTGATAGTCCTTGTTATCTTATTTGCAGTCAAGCTATAATTCCTATTACCGCTTATAGCTTCAAGATCGTATGTGCCGGCATCTTTAAATAATGATTCCGCATTAGAAACATATGGTTTAACGGTCAATTCGACGGAATTATTATTTATGTCATAGAATGAAGCCTTGATCTCGGATAATTGGTCAAGTCCATTGTATTCATAACTGCCCTTTACACTCCAGTTTACTTCGACCGTCAAGGGAGATACCTTGAATGATGTCGTCTTCTCGGACGGGAATGTATAGTTAGAATTGGATAATCCTCTAAGAATTACTGCATAATCATCCTTAATATCGCTACCCTTGGTATACTCTGTATCATATGTTGGAGTGCCGAGAGAATCGTTGCCGAATAATTCGCCCTTTATTATCTTATATGAGAATACTGCTTCTTCACCGAAAATTATATCCTTAGCTATTACCTTATAGTCAAGCTCTCTGGGGGCAACTACAAGTTCTCCGTTTATATATTGGGTTATGGTATAATTCGGATTTTCTAATCCGCTTATCTCTATATCGTAACTGCCTACATTGGAGCCTGCTCCGTATATGCAGGATGCAACTGCCGTGCCGAATGCGTCATCGGTGCTTACTCTACCGTTAACTGTATATGCAAAGACCTCAGGAAGTGCGTCACCGTATATCAAGTTTACCGTATTGGCTGTAACCGTTACAGGCTTTGGCTCTACGGTCAGTGTACCTTGAATAAATACAAGCTCATATAACTCGTTCTTAAACTCGTTAATCGATATCGAATATGTACCTACTCTATTACCTTGTGTATATGAGGTGGTATATCTTATATTTCCTAATTCAATATCATCGCCCTCTACTACCGAATATGTAAATGTAGGAATAGCATCACCGTATTTAACGGATATATCGTCGGCTTTAAGCCTTATCGTTCCTATACTAACAAGGATTTCAATGCTCTTTTCGTCTTCAATTGTAGAATTATTATATGTTGATGTCAATTTAGCCTTTACGGTGTGTCTTCCTTGAGCTAATCCCTTAATCTCTATACTTTGAGCGGTCTCACCGTCAATTTTTTTATCATCAACAAACCATACAAGACTATATCCAATGCGTTCGTAGGCGGTGTAGGAGAGAGAAACACCTACCGACAAATTCTCGGAAAATGCATATGTATCGTTGGCTGAATCCGATTGAAGTGATAAGGTCGTATTGGAAACAACGCTAAAGCAAGGATAAACATCGGTCACTTCGCCCGCAACCGCTGTTTTGGTGTCTATGGCATCGGTAAAGTCTTCATCTTTAAACCAACCTACTATCAATAAGCCGTTGGAGGTATAGTCCTTAAGTGAAGAAGCACAAACCGTAAAGAAGCCTTCAAGACTGTCGCCTACATATAGGTCATCCTTTTCAATAATCACATTTGAGTCGCAGTGAAGCTTAACAGAAGCTAATGTTCTATCATACTGTGCGGTAAAAAGGGTATCCTCGGTAATTACTGTATAATCTTTATCCCATCCGATAAAGGTATAGCCGTATCTATTAGGATCTTCGGGAAGAATTGCCGACGATTTATACTCAACAAGCTGTTCGTCAACTCCGTTTACTTTCAAAACGCTTCCGTCATAATCAACAAACTTAACCTTATATTGATCAATGCTCCATGTTGCATACAAAATGATCTCCTCACCCTCGTATTCGTTGGAGTCGAATTTACCGTTTCCGTCGGGAGTTAACGCCCAACCAATAAATTTATGTCCTTCCTTTGTGGGGGAATAATTATCGGGTGAAGGTGCTCCCTCGGGTGTCAAAATTGTATCGCCGTCCATGTAGGTTACATTTTCAAAGGTAAATTTACCACCTCCGCCAATGTTAAATCTACATGCACTAAGCACTATTATTAACGATAATACAGTTACCATAATAAGCAACATAGTTATTACTTTTACGATTTTCTTATTATTCATTTGCTCTCTCCTATCAGGCCTAAGCCTTTCTTATGCGATCGGGCTGTAACCGATCATCGTTTTTTTTATTTTTTAGTTGTATCGACTTCGGTCGATTATTTGCGATATATCCAAGTATACGCTGTCTTGTTATCTGCCAATTCTCTAAGCTGTCTATCAAGCGTCAAATAGTTAGGATCGGTGGATTTTGCTTCACAAACCATAAATCTAAATGGCTCAACGCCTGCAGAGAAGTATACTAATTGAGGATGAGTCGGTGCAAAGTAGCTTACATCGATAGTTAGGTTGAATAACTCGCTGAATGCTTCCTTGTCTACTCCGCTCATATCCAATATTCCGTAATTCTTACCGCCACCGTACATTGCTACAGGTGCATTGATATAGCTTTCACCACCCGATATAAGTAGTAGTCTATTAACGGTATCGGTGTTAGGATTTCTCTTACGGTATTCTTCTATCAAGGTGGAAACATCAAGATTGAAGTGCAAGCTGTCTTTGATTATAGAACCTGCCTCTAATAGCGTGTCACTATTGACCGAAGATACCTTCTTCCAGTCATAGAATCTTACATCACCCTCGAATCTAAGTCTTGAAGGGTATGATGTACCTGCTATATCTTTCCAGCCTCTATCCGATCCAAATAGATAGGTAGAGCTGTAATCCCATCCGTCAAGTACAAGTCCGCCAAACATCGATTCCATTCCGATAGAAAATAGACCCGAACTTACAAATACGCAATTCTTAAGAGTTATGTCGGTCAAGACATAATTATTTATAAAGTAATCGTCCTTTTCCTCTGTCGTCGTATAAGGAGTCTTACCGTCGGCTTTATAGAAATACGGATTTGCTTCGTCATAGTAATCCTTATGCTCGATATTACCGCCTATTGGGTACCAGTTAGTTCCATTTAGCGTAATAGATGCATCCGCTACATTTTTACCACGCTTTAATTGGTTAGTGCCTATCTTGAGAATAAACTCTCTACCATATGTTAGAATACAATTTGATATAGATACCGATATCTTATAATCGTCTACATTGGCACTAACTAACGATTCATCGGTGCAAGCGTCACCGTATATTCTTACAACCGTTCTTCCATTATTGACCTTACTGTATGAAAGATCGAAATCATCGCCTATTACTTCTAATACGGTTCCGCAATAGTCAAGGTTGGTCAAGTCACCGTTAACCGATTCGTCCGAACAGCCCTTAAGCTCGACATTTCTTATCTTTATTCCGTCATTTTTAACTACGAATACTATATTATCTTGCGATTTGATACTTGCATTATCGTCTGCGGTTGAAGGTGTTCCGTATTTTATCTTGACTAACGATAAAGGACCATTGAAAATAAATCCGTTGGAATTGGCCGCAGAATACATTTTTTCGCCACCCTTTGTCAAATAATCGGCGTCGATATAGTGACCGTTACCATAGACATTGTTGGTAAATTCAACGAAATATTTGAGCTTAGCATCACCGCTATTACCCAATGCCCTATAATAAGCAATATCACATGTCGGATCCATTGTCTTATATACGCCGTCTCCACCGTCGGTACCCTCGATATATTTCTTATATCCGCCAGAACGCCAACTTTCACTATAATAATTTTCTTTGAGCAGAGGTGCAAGCATTATATCTGATTGTAAAACGATCTCTTTACCTGCTTTTGTCGCACTCATCAAGCCGTCATAGTCGGATATATTTACCGCTCCTGCTATAACCGTTAGCGTTATACTTGCTCCAACATCTAAGCCAAGCTCGGCATTATAAGCACTTTCAACGGTAATGGTCACATTACCCGAATCAACTCCACTAATATTAACTGTTCCGTTGTCTACGGTTACAATTCTATCATTAGAAGTACGCCATACCAATTTGGAATTATCGATAGTGGATTCAATCACCCCTGATTTCGATGATACATTGATAGGTATGTCTAATGTGTATTTATTATCAAGACTGCCGTTTGCGTATGTATATTCACCTATAACAAGCTCCCTTGCAAGACTGTCGGTAAGTGATTTAGTGGTAGCGTTGTTTTTGATAGAAATTGAGTTATACGGTGCAATTACCTTGACTGACAGCGTCTTAGTTTCGTATATCTCGTCATTGACTATTAGATCGACTTTTATCGTTGCCGTTCCTTCGCTGACTGCAGTAACCTTGAATAGGCTCTCGCTCTTTTTATCGACTTTGGCAACCTTGGAATTTGTGGTGGTGTAACGCACTCTATAATCGCCATCCGCTAAACCGTTGATCGTCAAGTCGATATCCTTACTTCTACCAACTGCAAGACTGCATTCTTCGTCATAATTAATCTTCCAATCAATCTTACCTCTTTGTAATGTAATTTTACCCAATTCCTCACCGTATGCGTTAACAAGCCTTATCTCATAATCACCGCTAACAACATTTTCTTGCCATACTACTGATATAGAATAGGTGTCATCCTCTTTTTTGATAAACGAAACGCTACTTATAGCATCCGAATCATACTCGAATTTGACATCTTTAGTGGATATTTTATCTTCATCCATCCAAACATCTATCAAGGTACTACCCTCGTTATATGATGACTGGTTCAATTCCTTATCACCGCTACCGAATTGGAAATAATCGTCGGTATCGTTAGGAATTACGGAAACATTATAATCTACTGTATAGGAGTGCTCTACGAATTTGCCCTTGTCTGAATCATAGATAACACCGTCTACGGTGGCTTTAACTGTACAACTACCGGCAAATTTTGCTTCGATTAGTCCTTGAGCGGTTACCGTTGCTACCTTAGTATCAGATGCCTCAAAGGATAGATCATAATGAGCAGTAGACGGATAAACTATTAGATCTGTACCCATAACGATCTTACGATTACCGCCAATATTTAAGTCAATAGAGCTTGTTGGTTGCTCAATCTCGGTAACTACTTCGGAGGTTAGCGTCAGCTTTACACTGTCTTGCTTTGTTCCGGCGACAGCTATAACCATAATACTTCCCACCGATTTAGGAATAACTCTTCCGTCTTCGGTTATCTCGACCTTTGCTTCCTTGGCTCCTTCTACCGCTTGAGTTAGATAGTTCACCTTTGTATGCGTTGCTGTGCTTGGCTCAATTTTAACATCGAGCATCAATTTTTCGTCGCTCATTACATCAAATTCAAGCTCTTTCTCACCGTTGACGCTCAAATCGACATTGCTGACAGGTACATCAACTAAAATCTCTACGGCTCCAGCCGCAGTACTCATACTGAACATCAATAATAATGGTATTACAAGCATTAATGCTATTATTTTATTCTTTACCTTTTTCATACCGTTAACCTCAAATGTCTACCTCGTAATATACCTTCTTCAAGCCCTTGAATAGATAAATAACCGAACATACAAATATTATAAGCGTCAATATAGACTCAAAGCCCATGGATGCTAACATTGCCCAGCCTATAGAATACTTAAATCCAATTACTACCGATAATATAATGCTACCTATACCCGAAATTGCCGATATTACTAAACCTATAAGTATAAGTGTGGATAGGTTAGAGTTGCTATCGGTGACCTCGTCATTTTCGGTATTGGGGAAGCATGGCGTCTTCATATCCTTTTTGGTCGCATAGGCTATGCCCGAAAGAGAGAAAAGCAAGCCGTTTAAAAATACAAATAATGTTTCGCCTGCATTAAGTAATCCGCTAATGAGTAATGTCAAACTACTGATAAGCACAGATGCAAATGATACTATCGCACAGAAAAATAATTTACAGCCAATTATCTGCTCTACCTTGACGGGAAGTGTCTTGAGCATTGCATACATTTTACCGTCTCTCGAAATGTTTGTAGCGCAGAATGTATTGGTCAATAGTCCAAACATGGTGACTACAAATGCAGCTATCGCATAATTACAGTCGGTTGCAAACATTCCGCTTGCCATAGAGGTCAAAAGCTGTACGCAAATATATACCATGAAGGGCAACGATACTGTGGTCGCAAAATACTGAAATGCATATCCCGGAGTTCTGATTACCGTCTTAAACTCTTTAAGAAGTAACGCTTGTACTGTGGTATGCTTTTTTATCTTACCCTTAGATCTAAATACCGATGAAAAGCCCTCTAAATGCTTTTGCATGAATGAATTATATATCTTCTTGATTAATAAGTAAGAGCCTATTAGACACGCTACCGATGTAACTATCAATATCACTATGCTTAACAACACATCTTCACCAAGCATTATATTGGTGAACAGTTTAGCCGGATATAGATTATTTGAAATTCTATTCAGCGTGTAGATTGTATTCATATCAAAGAAGTTTGTAATTTCGCCAGATTGAAGTATTTGATTTAGTCCGTTAAGGAATATACTATATACCCAAAATCCTGCGGCAATAATTACTACATACCCTATCAGTTTAATAATGAACTGCGATTCGATAAGCTGCATAAACAGTATATATGGCAACGATATCAAACTTGCTATTGCACAGCTCAATGCCGGTAGGAATATCGACGAAACAACGACCATTGCATAATAACCTGCTCCGCCTATTCCCGAAATAAGATGAAGAACAATGGATATAGGTAATATTATAAACAAGGTTGTAACAAGCTGTGAAAAGTACATCTTGACATACTTGTGAAGGAATATCGTTCCTGCACCGATAGGTTGACAAATAAGTACATTTATATCCTTTGAATTCGATACCGCAGCGAAGACCTTACGAACTCCGTTGACAACATTGACAAGGAATATCAAGCCGAACGAGAAGGTCAGCATCTCGCTTACACGATTATGCAAATCCAGTTCTGCATTATCGTATATGTTTGATAGGTACATCTTAGCAAATGAATGGAATACATAGATAAATACACCGTATATGAATGCAATCAGCACTATAGACGATATAAAACCGAGCCAGTCACGTTTCTGTCCCTTTTCTTTGAAGGACTCCGCTTTCCATTCGCAGATATCCTTCTTAAATAATAGCTTCAGTTTTTTAAACTCGTTCATCTCTATTCCTCTGTATCTTGCATAAATACCTTGACCAAGCTTTCACCGGGGTGAGCAGATCTAAAATCTTCCATAGTGAATGCGTCGGTTACGTGACCTTGAGATATTCTATATACTCTATCACAAATTCTATCTACTACATCTAAGTTGTGAGAACAGAACAAAATACCGTTACCCTGTTGCTTGTACTCTATCATATAACTTAACAATGCCTCGATCGTTACAGCGTCAAGTCCTGTCAAAGGCTCGTCCAATAACCATAGCTTAGGACGGTGAATAAGGGACGCCATAAGACATATCTTTTGACGCATACCGTGAGAATAAGACGATATCATCGAATAAATGCTGTCACCAAGCTTGAAGCGTGCTTCCATCTCGTCTATTCTCGACTGTCTAACGCTTACATCAACATCGTGAAGATCGGCGATAAAATTGATATACTCGAAGCCTGTCATTTTATCGAACATTGCTCTCGAATCGGGTACATATCCCAAATTCATCTTTGCTTCTACCGCATCGGTCTTGATATTATGTCCGCATATGGTTATTTCGCCCTTATCAAACGGAAAATATCCGGTCAAACATTTGATGGTGGTGGATTTACCTGCACCGTTTTTACCCATAATGCCTACTATTTCGCCCGAATAACATTCTACATTAATGTCGTCGATCGTATAATGATCGGCTTTACCGTATCTTTTGGATAAGCCTTTTATTTCGACTATCAGCTCTCTTTCGTTGTTCATAATTCTCCTAATATTCTATTTGATATTTTTTTACGATCTCATATCCTTCAAATCCGTATTCGACCGTCATTTCCCTAATTGTGCCATCTATAACAGTTATAACCACCGATGTACCGCCTTCGATATTAGAGGGCTTAACGTCTACCATTGTGGAATCCAATAGCTTAAAGGTGTATTCTATCGATCCGTCATTCTCAACGACAGCAATCTCACCGTCAATCGAGTCTTTGGATAATTCCAATCCACCGTAGAATATACCAAAAAGCTCGTCCTTTGTCATTATACCCTCAGTTTTTTGCTCGACATAGTCTTTCTCACTCCACATGTCGGGATCGGGCTTTTTGATATTACATTCATAAGAAACACTCTCATCACTTACCGTATATATAGTATTCTCGGTATAGATTTCCTTACCCTCGGACGATGCTATTATGGAATAACTGCCCGAGGTTATATTCGATATTTTCTCAAACGCTCCGTTTAAGTTCTTAACATGGTCTACCGCAGAAGTTATTTTACATCCTACAAACAACGCAAGAATCAAAACTAAGATAGCTATTACTATTAAAATTCTCTTTTTCATTTCGTTGCTCCTCCTTATTAAAGCGTTTGCTTGATTCCAAAGTATGCGACTATCGATATCGCACTTATTAATTCTAAAGCTTCTGCAATGGGTATTCCGTGCTTAGCGGTTGCTATCGCTCTCGATAATTCTTGATCATATGTATCGAATGCGTTCTCAGCATGTTCAACTACCTTGGCATAGCTCTCGACCTCGCTAAGCTTTGCTCGATCGGTTACATCTATCTTTTGTAATTCTTTACGAACTGCCGACAACGCTTCAAGCTTTTCATTAATAGTCATATTCTCAAAACCGTCAAGCTTTAACGATATGTTATCGAATACTTCAATGTAGTTTTTGATAACCTCAAAGGTCAATTCCTTAGTTCCCGTGTAATTAGTACTGTCTACACTGACCTTGACGGTGTATTCACCGCTCTTATCAATATTCTCGACCTTTTCACCGTTATAGAACAGTTCTTGATTGAGATCAACCTTATTGTTACACATTACCTTGATATCAAATGTGCCGATAATATTTATACTATCGCTCTTAACACCCAAAATATTGATATTTCCGTCAATATTCTTAGGTACTACCTTCCAGCTACTTGTCAATTCGCCCTCGTAGTTAGCAGATACTATCTTTGCTTTTAATGTATATGTACCAACATCAAATTCATCTCCCGATACTACCTCGTTTTTGAAAAGTATTTCGTACTCGACATCTACGCCGTTAATCTCGCACTCGGCATATACAGAGTTGGGGAACGGATCATACTCGGTCTCACCGCTTTCGGGAATGTTAATAGCAATAATCTTATCGCTTATATTCTTCTTCGATACGGTAACCGTATAATCGGTAACAACATCGTCATCGAATATGAATAGGTGCGAATGAACGATTATTACCTTGACATTGTATACGCCTACATTGACGATATTCTCTATTACATTACCCTCAGCATCGGTTATTACGGTAGAGAAGCTCTTACTGTCAGCCTCTTTAAGATTACCCATTATGTTCTTTGTCCAATCAAATACCTTGATGATCTCACCATCATTATAAATGAATTCGGTTTCCATATCTACAATGCTTACGATAGACTTAGTTACGGTAAAGCATCCTTCTACTATCGTTATATCGTAGTTAATGTTATCGTATCTTAATGTGATGGTAAATTCACCTGTATAGAAATGATCATTGAAATTATCCTTGGTCATTACTATCTGTTCATCATTTTGGGTGAACATTAGTAGAATCTCTATATTCAATTCATCGCCATCGATAACCGTTCCGCTTATTCTATAAGGATCGCTATTTAGTATATCGACTACTTGTTGATAGGTAGCTTTATTATCGGATGACTTATTGGTAAGCGTAACCGTGATAGGTCTCTTGGTGATAGTAAATGTTGAATGCTCGGGATTAGTATAGACTACATTCGATACTGTGTAATTGGCATTACCCTTGTCTACTACAGTTATCTTATATGTACCTGCGGTGTTACCCTCTTCTCTGACTACCTCGATAACGTCACCGATAGAATCCTTATAGCTAAGTGTATAACCTTCGCTAAGTTCTGCATCGACCTTGACCATCTCGCCACCGTATACCATTTGCTTATCGCCTACGGTAAATTCCACCTTTTTAGGTGTAATTGTATACACTGCATTAACAAATTCGATCGAATAGTTAGAGTTTAATGCTCTACCACTTATTGCGTATTCGCCAACATTGATACCTCTATCCATTATAAGCTCGTAAATGCTTTCGGCTTTATCACCATAGACCAAGCTACCCTCTACCGTTGCCGATAAGGGTAATAGCTCCTCACCGTATACCGATGTCTTCTTATCAATCAAGACCTTAATTGACTTAGGCTCGATAACATATTTAGCAGAGTTGCTTTGAACGGTGTAGTTATTATCGATGCATTCCACGCTAATTGCATACTCACCTACCGTAGTTCCTGCCTTTCTCGACAAAGCGATTATTGAATTTAACGGATCGGGAATGCTCTCGCTAACGGTTGCACTTAGTGTCGCATCGTTATCACCGTAAACAGACTTAGCATCCGATACAGTTACATTGATGGTCATTTTTGATATATTGTATTGATATGTAAGGTTATTATTCAATACATAGTTATCTTTATCTGCACCGACAAGCTCCTTAACGTTAGCCGTCTTATAACCTGCGGATATACATTCGTAATCACCTTGAACAACACCTACATCATCGCCAGACACCTTATTGGTTATTTCAACAGTGGGCATTTGCTTTTCACCGTTATAAACAAAGTTACTTGCACTCCATCTCAAATTGACCGATTTTTGTTCGATAGTATAATCGTATTCGAATTGTCCACCTAAAACGCTTATCATTATCGAATAATCGCCTGCATTCTTGATAGAATAATCTGCACTGCCATTGACCGTAAGTGTATGCGATACAACAGATCCTGTAGCGGCAACTCTTACCTTAACTCTTAAAACAACCTCTCTTCCGTCATATGTCTTGGAGAATGTGTAAATGCCAAGATCGACCGTGTAGTAATCGTCATGAGAAATGACATTGAACGATTTAGCACCACTATTAACTACATAGTTATGATTGAGTGATACCGCTCTTAATTCATAAGCGCCTAATTCTAATTCGGAATCAAGAGTAGCAACACCGTTCTTGACAGAACCGACCTTGTCACCATTCTTAACAATCTCAAAAAGTATTTCACTATTGTTTAATTGGTAACTACTGCTTTCTATCTTAATGGTTTCAGCAACCTTTGTATATAAAACATCGTTAACGACAAAGTTTACCTCTGCATTTGCAGGCTTGATAACATATTCGTAGGTCAGTCCGTCGGTGGCAAGTTTATAGTTTTCACTGTCCGCACCGCTTATCGATACAACGGTTGCCGTATGAGTACCCTCCTCGATACACTCAAATTCGCCTAATATAGCAGAAACGGAATCGCCGTCAACTACATTTACCAATCTGTATTCGGGCAGTTGCTCATTGCCGTTATAAATCATTTCTGCGGAACTCCATTCTATAGATATCGTTCTTGGCGTTACTCGATAGTTAAATATGTATTCAGTTTCTCCGTTAACCGTAATTTTTACGGTGTAATCCGATACCGCTTTGATATTCGATACTACCGTTTCACCTACTAAATATTCTATGACAACATCGCTTACTATTTCATCAGTTTCTGTTACAGTTACCGCAACTGTTACTTTTACAGACTGTCCGTCATAAACCTTTTCGTCAACGGTTGCACCGTCAAACTTAACATCTAACGAATAGAAACTGTTATCTTCTACTACACTTAATTCTGCACTAACGCATGTTGCATCATAGTTGGTGTCCTTATTGATAGCCTTGATAGTGTATTTACCGACAACAAGCTCAGTCTTAATAGAAACCACTCTTTCGGAATCTACGGTAAATGCTAAGTCACCGTTTTCGTCATATGCTTCATATTCGATATTGCTTGCCGATATGTTTGATGCACTTTGAGTTACGGCAAAGAATAGTTTCGCTCCGTCATATATGGAAGAAAGCATTACATCACGCTGTACACCAACAGTAAGAACGGTAGCCTTAGGAAGTATCACAAATTCATAGTCTGCAGTCGCATCCAATACATAGTTAGGATTGTTTAATACCGCTTTTATATTGTATGTACCGGCATTTATATATCCGTCTACGCTTACCGATACACTGTCACCTTCAACTGTACCCACTACTGTTACTTCGGGTACTTGACGCAAACCATTATAGTAATAATCTATATCGCTCCAGTCAACACTTACCGTCTTTGGTGTTATAGAATATGTGTAGTTCTTTGTATATCCGTCAGCTGCAACTGAAATTACATATGTTCCTACATTTTTAATCGAATATTCTGTCGAACCGTCTACCATAAGGGTATATGCTACATTTTGATCGGTTTCCGCATTTTTAACGCTGACATTAAGCACTACTGCTTTACCGTCATACGCTTTGGTCAAGCTCGATAAACCGATGTCAAAGATATAATAGTCTTTATTATCAACTACCGAATAGGTACATTTATTTAATTGAGTCAATGCATAATTCTTATTAGAATTTACCGCTTTTATCTCGTATTCGCCGACTGTAAGAGATGAATTTACTCTCAATACGCCGTTTATTACGCTTGCAACCTTTACATCGTCCTTATATATATCATATGTAAGCGTTATTGCGTCACTCGAACCGAAGTCGGCATTTATAATAATCTCTGAATTAGCATTTGCAAGCAATACATCACGAGAAGAAAGGCTTACGCTTATAGGCTTAGCTGTAATGGTATATGTACCGTTAGTGGTATTAAGGCTATAATAGGACGACTTATTACCACCTGTCTTTTGAGCGGTTATAGGATATTCACCTACATTTTCACCATTTGCTTTAACTAACTCGAAAACTTCGGACATTGCATCGCCGTCCAGTAGACCGTCAACATTAGCTGTAAGAGGCTGTAATTGTGAACCGTATACCGATTCTTTATCATCAATTATTACACTTAGTGCCTTTTGCTTAACACCGCTTACAGAACCAACAACGGAATAATCGATACCGTTAAATGAATCGGCAATCTCATATTTACCTATAATGTTACCGCCAAGCATGGAATACTCGTTCAACGAGCTTACTTGAATGTTTTTCTTGGTACCGTTAACAAGGGTTGCCTCTGCCTGTGCTACACTGTCACCGTATGTAACAGCTGAAACGGTAAAACTTACAATTATTTCACGATATTTTAGTAAGTCCCCTACTTTATTACTAATAGCTTCATTGACAAAGGCAATCTCTTCACTCGTCAATCCGCTAAGAAGTAATCGATATTCGGCAAATAGGTCTTGTGCCTTAGCTATTAAGCCTGCACTTGTCGAATCGACTATACTCTCCACATTCGATATGTGTTTACTTAATTCTGTCTTGTGTATATAAACATCGTGAGTATGAGCTATAATGTAATCTGCCGACGTGAATGATACGCTCTGCACATATGCTTCACCCAACGCACTCGGCGTCAGCTTTATATTCTCGGTATTACCGTTATAGAATAATACCGTCGCTTTTACATCAAGTTCTTGAATAACAGTACCGGAATTGTCATATGTTTGTCTATATGTCGAATCGTCATCGACTGAGATCGATTTTGTAATATTAAGAGTTATAGTGTCTAATGAATCCCATTCTTTAACAGTTTTTACTGTTTTATCAAATAGCTTAGCCTGATATTCGATATTACTATTAACTGCTGCCCAAACAGAAATCAAACCGTTAGAATCGCTCATTTTGGAAACACCGTCCACTACAACTACTACATTTGCTAACTTTTCACCGATATAAAGATTACGCTGAACATACAATACACCGTCAACAAGCTTAGCAAAATAACCTTGCATATCTTGATTAAGCACGATAGTCATATCGGTAAACTGTTCTGCAGAGTTCATTGTAAAGGAATCTAATACAAATTCTGTACCCGATGAAATTGAGTAGGATTTGTAAGATGTACCCTTTTCAATGGCTTCAAGCTTACCGCTACCTAAGCCCTGCACTCTTGCAGTGATATCCAAGTTTGCATTATTATGTTGGTCACCGTAATATGCGCCCATGCTGATATTCTTTTCAAGAATTGCATTAGGTCCTACATTTACAACAGCGCCTTCTTGCGTTGATTGAATGATACCTGCGAAAGAACCCTCAATATTTACGATCGAGTTATTTATAAACATTCCGCTAACTGCAAATCCGTCCTTACGGAGCATTTCAGCATACGGATAATGCTTATTTGCTAAAGGTCCTAATAATAGGGAATCAAGCGCATAAAGACCACCGTTTATTTGTAATGTTCCACCCATAGAAACGATCATTTCACCGCCCGGTAGGATCATATATTCTCTATCCTCGGGGATGACAAGAGTTGCTCCGTCTGTGATGACATAATTAAAGGTATATGGCAAGCCTAAAATCATATCCATCGAGCCAAAGCCTTGCATGGAGAATTCGCCCATCCATACTTCACCGTGGAAGCTCAATGTAGTAACGCCACAATCTTCGAGATGAGCATCGCCCATTTGAACATTTAACGGCTTAGGATCATAGCTTAGATCGATATATGAATTTTCGGTCAGCCAATATAGAGAACCGTCTGCACCGTCAATCTTATATTCGATCGAGTTGATTACAACAACATCCTGAGTATTGATACTGCCCAAGGCAAACAATGCCGCACGACCTACAAGTTTAGAACCGTGACGAAGGGTGTAATTACATTGAACATTCATTAGACCGTAGTTATAGAACGGGAAACAGTTTGCTTCATAATAGTGCAATGTGATAGTACCGCCTGCATAGTTGTTGACGATAAATGGCATTCTTAATACTGTGCCGTCTTGAAGGTCGATATTACCGGAGCCTGTGACCAAGCCCAAAACGTCGAGATATGCACCACTATGTAATTCTATACTTCCGTTATTGATAATCTGAGAATACTCGCCCGATGTGTGACCTTGTGCCGATTGATCTTGTGTAAACAATACAGCACCGAGTGTGATTTTACCATAAACAACAACAGAAACACCTTCATTAACTGTAAGAGTTAAGTACAAATATTTACTTCTTGTTTCTTCCGTTGCCCAAGAAACGCACTTAGATATTCCGCCTATTCCATAGCCTGTTTTATCCTTTACACTGAACGGAATAAGTATTTCGATACCTTGAGGTATTGAAAGATTTTCTCTGACAACAGCATCGTTAATCAATATTATCTGCCCCGATACGGTATTAGCAACGGCTTCGTTCAATGAGGTATAGAAGCCTAAGGTCGTCTTTGCTACATAGTAGCCGGGAACTTGCATAACCGCTTCGACTGTCGTGTCGCCAACAATAATAAAGGAATACTTAGAATCGGTAGATGACAATTCACCATTAATGACCCAACCATAGAACACCTTACCTACATCGGGAGTTGCCTCAAGAGTAATGGTGGTACCTACAGACAATACCTTTCCGCTTTCGATATTACTTCCGTTTACCTTAGCGGTAAATGAACCGAATTCGTCAAAATCTGTAGATGCTGTGTATGTTGCATTACCTACATAATATGCTACGCCCGAAAGGGCAAATATATCTTGAGTAGCATCGACATAGCTATCGTAGGTATTAGTTTTCATATAATAAATGTAGATTGTTGCAGTGCTACCCTCGTCAACCTCTACAGGAATGGCACGCCTACGCCATCCGTGACTACCGTGGTTAGCATCGGTAATATCGTATTCGTCATAAGCCTCGCCGATATAGTATTTAGATATTTCGGATGCTTGCATTCCGCTAAGATTAAGCAATGTATTTACGGATATCAAACAATAAGAATATTCGTCAATATCCATGTAATAGTCAAATACAAAGGAACCTGTTTCACTTACCTCGAATGAAATAACCGACATACTCGACTTGATACCTCTATTTCCTGGTACATACGCAATCTTCTCGGTCGATGCAGGAGAATAATATGCAAAAGGCTTTTCCGAATCGTTGGTAATAACCATATCCGTACTGCCTTCAGCTACAAGATCTTCTTCTATCGTGTTATTGGTGATTTTATTGATAGTGTACTCAAATTTAGTATCGAAAAATGTTTCCTTGGAGTACACAAATGTAAATGTATGATCGTAATCCAATTCACCAAACGCATAAACATATTGCCCTTGCGCACCGGTCAATTTCTTACCGGTCAAAACTCCGTCGATATATAAATCGCATTGCTCGCCTATATCAATCATAGGTGCGGATAATGTAAGCTCAACGCTATCTAATTTATCAAATTCGTATACACCGCCATTATTAACGGTAAGATTACGAGTAACACCGTTTTGTTTGATCATTAAGCTCATGCTATTTGTGGGCAAATATAACAAAGCTAAGAAATTAACGCTTAATGTAGACTCGTCGGTAATATATGCATTGAAATTATAGGAGTCTATACCATCTTCAAATGCCTTTTCGGTACGTGTAGTCGTTCCGCATATAAATGAAAAGTCAAAAACCTTGATAGTTTCTGCATCATAGCCTGATCCCATATAAATTGGCGTGCTTAAAAATTTAAGAACTTGATTTTCACCCTTAGTAAGGGTAACCTTGTTGTTAAAGGAGTCAAAATAATAGACATCGCCCCAAGTATCATTATAATCTACAGTAATCTTACAATAATCGGATTCACTCTTGACAGATGTAAGACCGCTAACTCTCATTTCGGCATTAGTTGCGGATGCAACGACTTGTGGATTATAGTTAATGGTCACGACATCGAATGCGGCTTTTAATACAAACGCACCTTGGCGATAATTATTATCACTTAACGAGCTTGAGCCTACGATTGTACTCGGTACATTGAATGAATTGGTATCAGTCTTTATCACACCTGTATTTTGTCCCCATCCACCGGCTGCTTCAACACAAGTAGCTCTGAATTTCAAATAATCGACATTCTTGGTTACCAAACGCATAGTGCTTGCGGTTAATCTGTCACTTGCTTGAGATAAAAATACGCCGTCATCGGTTTTTCTCCAACCATTTTCGGAAGGAAGATAGTAAACACCGTCTACGATACCGCTTTCGACCCAGCCTACGCTGAGCTTAATACTTTCATTCACTGCTTCACCGCCGTTATCAAGCTCAATATTAAGGGTAACAACGCCTTTTATACCTGAAAGGTCAACAGACATTCCGTTGCTTTCGATAGGATAACTATTACTACCCGATGTAACCGATAGAGAAGCATTTGAAGCAAGCGGAGCTGTCAAAACTAATTTCAGATCGGTAGGATTACCAAAAACAAAATATTCGCCGTCCTTATAATCCACTTTACTTCCTTGTGAATAAATATCGAAGCCAATCTTACTTTCAGCATAAGATACTTCGGCATTCTGAACAGAAAACGCAGTAAAACAAGATAGCGCAAGTATTGCGATAAGAAGTATTGCTATTGAACCGAATTTTGAAAAAGACTTTTTGATCATGATTTTTTATTTTCTCCTGTGTTCATTCGATTTTTGTTTCGCACGCGCGCATACAACAAATATTTAAAATATTTTATTTTATACAAACAATTCGCACAAAACTGCTTTGAAAAATACTATGTGCAAAAAAGCGATTACAACCTATAACCTATAGAAAAAGTATCGCTTATAGAAAATATTAAGTTTTAAATATTGAGTCTTAAAAAACTTAAAAAAGTATTACTACGGGATTCATTATAAATAGATCCGCTAAAAACATTCTTTACGGGATTAGAAATCTCACCGTATTTAGATGCAAGTAAAATTATCCGTACCAATCTTAATACGAAAATGGTACATGATGATATTCCGATAAAAACAAGGGAGTAGGATAACAATAATTGAATGGAAACAGTAACAGAAGATGTACCGAAGCAATATTTAAGAATCAATCTCAAAACACTAATAGTAGTTTCAGATAGGTTTTTAAGTAAAAAGCTCTTAATTACATCAAAATTAGCGCTCCAAGCCAATAGAATCATAACAATAGATAGGGAAAACACCAAGCTTTTCCTAAAAAACTTATTTATTCTATTGATAAAGCAACATTTCTTTTCCATTTAAACCTTACGCCTTTATACATTATATGACGAAAAAATAACTTTTTCGCTTGGTAAAATACATAATATAAGTTCACTTATTACA
>CAZUET010000011.1:0-23234 GCA_964619685.1 uncultured Christensenellaceae bacterium | reverse complement strand
CTATTTTAATTTATAATACTATTAAGTAACTAAAAAAACCGTGATATTATTGCTTATCAATAGTTTTGCACGGCTTGTTGGGAGATTTTTATGAAAAAATGTTGTTTCGGTTGCCTTATTGCAATCCTTATCATCGTAATCGCTTGTGCGGTTTGCAGTGTCGTTGTGCTTAATTCAACACCTCTAAAGCTCGGTTTTTCTGAAACCGACCTCGTTGGTGATGTTTCTGTTGCCGATTTAGGTCTCGAAAATAAAAAACTTTTAGACTTACTAAAAGCTCTTACTTCATTGAATTCCTTTGAGGATTCCTCTGTGGTCACCAATCCGTACTATCCAAGTGAAGATCAGAAAGCTATTGATAATCTTTCTAAGAGTTCAATTTATGAAGCGGGGAATGTAAACTATTTTGTACTTCCAGCCCAAAAGGCTACATATTATCAAAAGTATATGTATTCTTATTCGGATAGAACCTTGGCTTATATACTTAATTCCGCTATTAATAGTAGTATTCCTTCAGTCAACTTTGGTGTTACAGATGCAACAGTAAAGGAAGTTTCAATCACTAATATCAGTGACAGAGGTCATGCTAAGATCATCTTAAGTATTCCTTTCCAAACCGAATCCGAATTGAATGTCTTCGAGATCGACCATGTTTTATTCACCGTTGAATTTGATTTCGTTGCAAATTATATGGACGGATCTCTCAATCTATATACCGTGGATGATAAATTCGAGCCTCAAACTATGATTAATGACGGTAATATTATCATGACCGCAATTATCGAGCATCAGCTAAATCAAGCATTAGAGGGTGGTATCTCTACTGTCGCTACAAAAACTGCCAATGCATTTATTAAGGTGCTCAGCAACCTCGGTAAGGTCGGTACCGCTACTATTAACTCGGAAAAAGTTGTAGTTGCTGATGAAAAAATCGGTACAATCGGTATTAGCAACGGCTCTATTTCCTTTATTACTTTTGTTGAATAACTAATTATTTTAAATATATCTATCTTCTACGACGGCACAATGCCGTCGTATATTATTAATAATCACTTTACAAAGGAGTTATTATGAACAATATTTCATCCGACATTATATATATAGGTGTTAATGATCACAAAATCGATCTATTTGAGGGTCAATATAAGGTTCCTAATGGTATGAGCTACAATTCATATATCGTTTTGGATGAAAAAATTACAATTTTTGATACTGTAGATGCTTCATTTACACATAAATGGATTTCTAATATTAAAGAGGTTCTTGGCGATAAAAAGCCCGATTACCTTGTAATTTCTCATATGGAACCCGATCATTCGGCAGGTGTTGCGAAATTGCTATACTTCTATCCCGAAGTAACTGTAGTCGGTAATGCAAAAACCTTCGCTTATATGGAGGACTTTTATGGTAAAACAATCGCTCCAAATAGACTCGTCGTTACAGACGGTCAAGTCCTTGAAACAGGAAAACACTCCTTTAAATTCGTTTTTGCTCCATTCGTACACTGGCCCGAGGTCATGATGACTTATGATCAAGCTTCTTCTACCCTATTCTCGGCTGATGCATTCGGTAAGTTTGGTGCACTCGATTACGAGGACGATTGGACATGTGAGGCAAGAAGATACTATTTCGGCATAGTCGGTAAATACGGTTTACAAGTACAAGCTCTTTTTAAAAAAATAGCCAATTTGGAAATCAAAACAATTTGTCCTCTCCATGGCTATATTCTTAATGATAATATTGACTACTATCTCGGTCTATATAATACTTGGTCATCCTATCAAGCCGAAACAAAGGGCGTACTAATTGCATATACTTCTGTCTATGGTAATACAGCGGAAGCTGTCAGACTTTTGGCAAGAGAACTTGAGAGAAATAATATCAAGGTAATTCTTTCCGATCTTGCAAGAACGGATAAGGCAGAAAATATTGAAGACGCATTCCGTTATTCTCACCTCGTACTCGCAACAACAACATATAATGGAGATGTTTTCCCCTTTATGCGTGAATTCATTTCGGGATTGGTTGAACGAAATTTCCAAAACCGTACTGTGGCAATGATCGAAAACGGAGCATGGGCACCTAATGCAATTAAGGTTATGAAAAAAATGCTTGAAAATTCCAAGAATATATCGTATACAGAAAACAATGTTACTATCAAGGCATCTATATCGCAAGATAATATCGATTCGATAATAAGCCTTGCCCATGAATTGAGTAAGTAAGTTTTCAAACAATAAAAAAACGACCCAGTATTGTGATATCGGGTCGTTTTTTTTGATACAGATACACGCATAACTGTTCGATATCGTCCGCAAGATACCAAGTGGCATAGCGTTACCGTCCAAGATACTGAAAGGCTATGCCTTTCACTGCTTAGGCAGTTCGACTTCGCTCAGTATGACAGGACGGAAGTAAGTATGACAGCGAAAAAGAAGGTACGCTTTGTATAACAGGATGGTGAAGTTTATTCGATAGTTGGGACTATGGGTGAATGCTTTTTGATGCGGTAAGGATCATTGTTAATGTGAAGGGCGGTTCGTATTCCTATTAGAATTGGAGGGGTTACCGCTGCACAAATAGCAAGTTCAATGGGAAAGTTTACCGATAATATACCCACCAATAAGGCTATTCCTATTTCAGTTTCACCAAACACGTCGCCTGCGTGAAAAGCAAAAAGCATTCCCATAACAAATGTAGTATTTGTCAATACTCCAACTATTGACGATACTAATGATGATACATATACCGATAAGTGATTTGCTCTTTTCTCGTCAAAATCCTTCTTCTTTAAATCATATGCCTTTTTAAATAGCTTTCGCATTCCTATAAAGCTAAAATATGTTGTTACCGGTACTATTAATCTCGGGAAAATGGATATCAAAGGATTTTGAAATGCAGGAGCTAAAAGTGCACCCGAGCCTGTTGTATATGATGCTATCAAACTCGTTATTCCAAATGCGGTTCCACAGAATAATCCCATCCAGATTCCGTCAAATTGACACCCTATCAATACGGCAATCAGTGCTACTACCGCTATATCAACTAATCCACTTAGATTAATAGGCACTAAAAGGAATATCAGGATAAGTGCAAGCAATACACCGGCTACTGCTAATCTTTTTATTTTGTCGCTTTGTTTTGTTCTCATTTTTAATTATCAATCGCTATTTTTAATTGTTCTATTCCGTAGTAAGAATCTATATCGCATTCGTCTAAGTCATATATGTAATAGGTTTTATAATCAATGGTCGAATTGATATCTATTACCTTTTTGCCTTCCCATTTATCTATGGCATTGAAATACTTGTAATGTCCCGAATACCATATCTCTATATATTCGGTGCATGAAGTATATTTCGCATTACTAACATTTGATTGAAGATCTTCAAGCGGTTTCGCTGTCGCTCTTGGATTTTCTACATCAAGCTCAATTGTAATCTCAAAATAACCACCCTCGTCGTTCGCTTTTACCGATGCACTTTTTATAGTTTCTCGGTCGATACAAAAGTCGGTCGGCTCAAAGTTTCCATCTTGTGAAGGGTGAAATATTGGTAGCTCGACATCCGTTACATTCGCTTTATCGAGATCGCCTTTTGGTATACCTGTAGCTGAGTCTATCGATATACTATCGTATGTAGTTAATACAACGGCTTTCGATTTTTGGAGTTCGCCATATTTCAAGGTTACAAATGAAGGAGAAAACAATGCATAAATACCATCGGAATATTGAGCCTCACTATAATACCACTCTTCCCCATTTTTTACATTGAATATATATCGTTCAAATTGTATATTGAATTGGGATATTAGTCCATATGTTTTGGTTTTGCGATAAGGTAGGCTTTTATCGGCTTCATTAGCATGCTCGTACAGTCGGACTGCAAGATCTATCATTGCAAGAGAATCATCCGCATCGGGTATTATTGCCCAATCCAGTATGGTTCCGTCCAATCCGCTATTATTACCCCCACTGAAGTCATAGTCGTTTTGAGATGTACATCCGACCATTGTCAGTACGGTTATTAATAAAATGCATACTATTACTTTTTTCACAATGTTTATTCCTTTTTTATTTTCGTCCAATATACTGTTTTTTTTCGGTTCCGTCCAAGATACTGAAAGGCTATGCCTTTCACTGCTTAGGCAGTTCAACTTCGCTTACGCTCCGCTCAGTATGACAGGACGGGGAATAACGGCGGACGAAAAATTCTCCGTACTACTGATAATTAGATGTCAATGTCCTCGCTATTGTCATCGGCTTCGGTCGGCTCGGTAGTATCGGTTTCATTAGTGTCACTATCCGCATTTTCTTCTTCGAGATAGTTTGCAAAAATTATCTCACGCCATGCCGCTTTGGTGATACGCTTATTGCGATAAATAATATTTGCACCTACGCTGATAACTACTATTAGTGCAATTATTCCCAATGCACCAAGCACGAATATATACGGCTTTTCTTTTGCCAATACCATCAGCTTATCCAATTTAGTATACACCACTTCGACTTCGTCCGTCAATACAGTGCTTGAATCAATCTCGGAATTAACTCCGTTTCTCTGAACATATACCGATACAAAGGACGGTTCATACCATGAGCCTACTGTATTATACTTCAAGAATAGGTTGTAAGTCAATTTTTCGTTGACCAAATATTCGCCGTTTAGTGTATATTCGAATGCAGAGTTTTCGGACATATAGTGCTTAGCACCGACTTCCAATCCGTCAATCAAATTATTGAATACATAATGTTCAAGAGCATCACCATAGTCATCGGTTACATCTATCGTAGCATACAATTTAAGCTTCTTTGTAGCATATACATATTCTATCCGTATGTCCTTAACGATATAGTTCACACCGTATACACTAATAAATACTGTAGATGATATTTGTATATTTTGATCGGTACTGCGTAAATATAGATTATCAACGCTTCCCGATTGAATGGAATCACCGTTGGCAAACGATGATAACGACTTGTAGGTAATTCCAAGATTGGATATCAACCACTCGCTCTTTTCCTTATCGGTGGAGTTTTCCGTTATTTCTTCGTTATATTTTGCCGTCAAGTATTCGGGCAAACTTCCGTCCAAAGTAAAGTGCAAGGTTGCGGATACGTCACCATAATACAATATTCCATTGTACGATACAAACGCTCCGTCCTCACTATAATAACCAAGCTCGGTGGAAATGGTCACCTTGATAGGCGTTACTATATACTTACCATCTGTAATATTGCCTATCTGATAATTATCAAGAAGATATTCCTTATCACTATTTCCTTTCTTTACCGAAAGCGTGCATCCATACGGTCTATATAAGTACGATCCCGATCGTGCTTTGATATCACCGCTATAACCTACACAGGTTACCTCTAAATACTTAGAGTCATTACCTACAAAGCCACTTACTGAATAGTAATTAGCAGATGATGTAAATTTAATATCGGCGGTGGTATCGTACGCTCTCGATGTGTCCTGGGTAACTACCGTCAGTTTACGTGGAATTATATAGAACGCAGAACGTTTAGAGTCAAGTACAAAATCAAGGCTATTTTTCAATTCGTCCGATACGGTCACGGTGTATTCACAGTCGTACTTACCGACATTCAATATTTCCTTACCGAAATAACCGACTTTCAATTTAACGCCTAAGCCTTCTAACGAGGTTACATTATCCTTACCAATAATGCTTGCAATGGTCTCAATTACCGACGAGGATATATTGGTCGAATACTTCATATCACCCATTGCAACACTATCACCGTAATAATAATCGCTACCTATATGGGATATTGTTATCGTTCTCTTTGTTATCTCGAAGGTGTAGCCCGAACCGTTAGCAAAGCTAATATCGTAATAATGTGTAATGTCCTTACCGTTACCGTCGAAAGCCTTAAAGCCAATCGCATATGTTCCGACAAGCTCGCCCGATTCTCTCGATACTGTAAGGCTATCACCACTTACAAGCTTAGTGCCTACGGTGCGTACAGCTCCTGATATACCCCTATCTACCGATGCAAATATCTTGGAACTCAGTCCTGTATATTCTATAACAATCTTTCTTTGTTCAACCGTTAATTTACTATCCGCATTCAAAAGATATTCCTTTTGGTTAGCTGTATTGTATTCAAAGTCCTCTTCACCTGTACTCAAATACTCGAAGTCGGTATTGGATGCAAACCTGTATCTTATACCGTATGCGGTGCCGTCAGGGAATAACGATACACTCTCTAAGTAATTATTTGTATATGCATATTCATATCTAATATCCAGCGATAGGTACTCGGAAACAAATTTTTCATAGCTTATGCCTATATCGAACCATATTGCAAGTGCTTTATAATCATTTTCTGTTATGACAAACGATTCACCTCTTTCGGTCTTAATGGTATAGCCAAGCTCCTTGACAGCATTACCGTATTCAACCTTAGTATTCTCTATATCCGCTGTTACATTGGACGGTATTATACGCAATCTCGCTGTGGATGTTACCGAATCAATATTATAGTTTGTCAATGCTCCTCTTACCGGAGTAATGGCGTAGCTACCGCTATGCTTGATATGATAGATATACCTTAATTCTCCGTTATCTTCCACGATTTCGTCGCCATCCACCAATAAAAGCATCGCTCTTGATAAAATGTCGTCGTCACCGTCTTTCAAGCCTTCGACCTTATAATACTTAGCAAAGAGTGCATTGATATCAAAATATCCATCGTTATAACGCAACTGATCAAGGTATTCTATGGTTATAGTCGGAATATCTATGGTCAGTTTTGCCTTTTCGATACCGAAGGTGTAGGGATCGAGCTTGATTGCTTCGCCGTTCTCTACCGTATATCTATAAAGTATCTCTCCTTTGGGAATCGAATAGTCGACATTGAAGAAATACTCATACGAATTAGTGTCAAGATAGGAGTCTTCCGTTATCATTACATAGTAGCCGTTACCTGCATTTGATACCGTTTGACCGCTTACAGGATCTATGTAGACAAGCTTGATATTACTGAAATCAAGCGTCGCTATCTTGTATTCACTATTATCCTCGTCGATAAATCCAAACAATGTCTTTGTGTCAATCTTAGCATCGGCTGTGGTGTCATAGCTCTTATCCTTAGTGGTAAGAGATGTGAATACCAACGGTCTTGGGCTTATTGTAAATGTAAAGCTCGATTCACCTATCAATAATGAACCGTCTTCATTATGTATAGAAAATGCAATCTCATATGTTCCTGCATGCTTTGGTAACGCCTTACCTATCGATTGGTCGGTAACAAGAGGCAATGTGGATGCATCCGCTTTTATGCTCCTATATACCTTTAATTCTGTCGGCAAATGTGCATTCAACACGTCAAGCATATCAAGTTGGTCGGATGAGATGGATAGGTACTCGTCAATTTCCGCAGCGGTCTTGTCGCCATAAGTGATATTAGCAAAAGCTACAGAAACTAACGAATAATATGCTTTGATTCGTATAGAACCGTCAAGCTTGCCCATATCGGGAATGGTCAGCGTCCTTAAATCGGTGGATATATCGTATACGATAGCACCGTTTTCGTCCTCGTAGCTAAATCCCCAGAATATATATCCGTCAGTCAAGCCTGCTTTTATTTCAAGCTCGGAGGTTTCTACAGGGAAGTATGCTCCGCCCATTGATACATCGGGTCTAACTCCTTCTAATAGCTGTCCGCTTATGGGATCGTATACATCAACATATACCGTATAGCTGTATTGGTATTCTGCCACAACATTGAAAACCTGTGTTCCGTTTTTAGAGAATACTCCGTCGGTTAACGTTAAAATATGCTCGTTGTTAGCATCTATATCACCATTGACATAGTTGCTTCCGTCAAACCAATGATAGAGCTTATACTCGTCTTGGTCATTAGTATCGAATACAAAATGATCGTTGGATGAGTTTACTGTTATGCGACCATCCTTACCGTCCTTATTAACAACCTTTATCAAGCCTGCGTTAGTGGTAATATCACCTACATAGCTTATTACCCAGCAATTCTCTACATTGCAGTTCAATACGGATGAAACTGAAGTGAATACTTCTACTGCAAGATCAATGACCTGACCGTTTATGTCTGTAGAAACAACTCCGTCATACTCCGATGAGCCTACACCCGAAACATTTATCACTAAACTGTTATAGCTACCGTTTACGGTACCGTTGAAGCCGTGTAGACCTTTTAGAGAATCGGCAGAGGTCAAATACAGATCTTTTACTATGACTATCTCTACGCCCGATAGATCGGAGCTTACCTCTAAACTTGCATTAACTAAAGCGTTCCAACTCTCTTCGCTGTCTATCATCCTATTAACATTGACTGCAAGTACGGTAAGAGCTTCTGCACCTTCGCCATCACCTACCGTGCCATTCGTAAAGGTATAATCATAACTGATACCCTTATCGTATACATAGCCTAACATAGCAAGCTCGTCATTTTTAGCAAAACCGAATGTAACGGTATGAGCTACCGCATCGATAGTGGTTACAACTTCACCTAACGAATATCCGAATACATTGTATAAAGCACCCTGCTCACTTAAAGCAAAGTCATCATAATCGGCTAAATCGGTAGCTTTGACTACCCAAGCATTATTAAGCTTTCCGCTCATTATCGCATTGCCTTTACCCAAAAGCTCGATAACACTATTTACCAAAGTTCCGTTTTCGGCTATGGTTATATTTCCGCTTCCTTGATAGATAACCCTTAGATCGCTGACGGTGCCTACAGTGGCTGTAAACAGCTTTATATCTGCATCCGACTGCACCTCGATAGTCTTTCCGTTACCGTAGAATGTACCGCTATATCCGTCAATTTCCTCAAATGTGCCGTCAATGGTTATATCGGCTGTTAGTGTTACATTGCCCGAATACTGTCCTATAGATACCGCTATCGCATATGCCTTAAATTGATCGACAGTGCCTATCTCATTGATCGAACTAACCGAATAACGCTTGATAACATCGCTATTGGACGATATCACATTATATCTCTCATTCAATACAACAGCACCGTCCATATCACTCCATAATAAGAATCTTTCGCTATCATTTGAACCAACGGTCAATCTTATCTCACCATTCAATGTGTCAATATAGCTACTTACCCAGATATTGGACGGTAATAGTAATGCGTTGACATTGTCTACCGCTACAGACGGAGCTATTATCCAAGCATTGTGTATGGTCATATCGCCACTTGAAGCTAACATTGCATTATCCGCATGCGTTTTAACGGTCATATTGGTGGAAGTTGCTCCGTCGATAACTCCGTCAAAGAGATATGATGCTCTATCAATATCGATTACGGCATTGGCTATTTCACCGCCGAAACGTTTAAACAATGCACCGCTTGCAGATATCGTATATGCTTGTCCGTCAATGCGTCCCTTGAATGAATATAGCTCGTTACCGATAACTACCCCGATAGGTACATTTACGATATCGTCGATAAGCTTAAACTCGATACCTGACATTTCAAAGCCTTTATTGACCGCATTTGCAAGCATTACAAGGTCATCTGTGTTTGATATTTGATTACTAATTACACTTATAGAATAAGCATTTACGCCGTTTAGCTCTATTGTTCTTAATGTATTACCCGTAAATTCAAGCTTTAAATCGTCTAATAAACCTATACTCCAGCCTGTAAAGACTTCACTGTCGCTATCAATAATTGCGGTTGCCGTATATTTACCGTCAATCTCCTTTATTTCGGGGAAGTTCTTACAATCAGCTATAATCAAGCCTATACCTCTATTGAGCTCAAGAGCATTTGTCAATATACTATTATTTATTACAGCATAAACATTGCTTGCTGTCCATTTTACCGTATCTGAAGGTGATAATCTCATTTTAGACGATGCAAAGACTACGCTTACATTCTGAAGCGTACCTTGATAGCTATCTTCTAAAAGATACATCTCAACATCTAACGATTGCCAAGCGGTCAAGTCAATGACTATATCTCTAAATAAGGCTGACGAGGTCGAGCCTAAGCCATTAAGGACATATCCTTTATTACCGTCAACGGCTGTAGCTCCGCTAATCTTTAATGTGTGACCGTTACCTAAGAATGTGCCTGCAAAGCTATTTAGCGACAATATCTCGTCGGCAGATACCGATAAATCATCGATTAGCGTATATGTTTTACCGACAGAGAATGAGCTATAGCCAAGCTCCAATACTCCGACCAATGCAAGCAAATCGCCACGAGTTGCTATCCTATCGCTTATAAATTCTGCGGTAAAGTCGGTCTTACCCGAATAAAGAGTATCATTGGTTACAAATGGTCTATCGCTTAATATTGCAATATTTCCATCTGCGTTTTCTCCTGCAAAACCGACAAATAGCGTTCCTTCGTCAATTGGCGTAGGAATAAAAGTCAATACTTCCGCATCACGGTCAATAACAAGATTGCCGTTACCGTTAATCACTATTGACGAATACCTGTTATCTTGTGTGTCAGATCCGCCGAGCATTAATCCATCACTCGATAATCTCGATATTACCCATACATTATCGTTATATGATGAGCCACTTGCTATTACATTTGACAATGTAACATTCTGTTCGGTATAAACTACAGAGTTGCTGATATATCCACTGTTATGTACGCATATTCCTGCTGAATCGTCACCGCTAAGTGAATATTGATAGGTTACAGCTAAATTCTTAATAGAACCTGAGCTATAACCGAATAACGAATGCAATTCACTACCGTATGTGGTACTATCAGTAAAGGTGATATTATAATAGTTACCGTTAAACTGTGCACCAAATTCGTGTATTTCCGTTCCTATTGCTGTAAATTCGCCGGAAATCGAGATGTCACTCTTTAATGAAAACTCTCCGTCAACAGGTTGATGACCATAGTATAAAGCGGATGATAGTGCCTTTAATTCGCTTCCGTCGGCGAATTCTCTTCTAACGGTTGCCATTAGATGCATTCCGCCGACAAACCCCGATGGCGACAGTACAAGATTATCGTCGGTATATGTCAGATAACCGCAATCAAACAGTAATACACTCTTATATCCGTCATCTGCATTGGCAAATAGCGTGATACCGCTGTCAATATCGAAGCTCGCTTCAAATGCTATCTGACCATTATTGACTATACTGTCAATATCGCCATATGTAACGCTTATACCCTTAGCCGTATTTTGGTAAGTCATACAGTTAACTGCATCAATTTTTGAATTAAATCTATTATCACCGTTATATACCCATACATTGGATATTAAAGAGGTCGTGTTTTTATTTCTTCCTATCGCACTGTCTGAAACTAATGTATCACTCGAAATATCTATCAATGTATCGCTCACTGTTGTTCCGTTCGTGCCAATCAATCCGCCCGATATTTGCTCGATACCGCTTAATGCACTAATTATACTATTATCGCTTATCTTGACATAGCTTGATGCTACGGTACCCATATTAGAGCCTGACAATCCACCCGAATATGCGGTTACACTGCCGTTTGAAGCAATTACTGCCCCCGAAATATATAGCTCGATATTTGATATATAGTAGCTATTGGTTCCGCTGATACCACCGGCATAGGCTACACCCGATGCGTTGATACTGACCGCTTCTATCTTACCGCTGACAATTACAGATACTCTCTTAACTATACCTTGGTTAGTACCAATTACACCGCCCGCATATGCGTTAACGGTTGCGTTATTTTGTACGTCCTGTGTTGCACTAAGCGTACCGGATACTGCTATCTCACAATCGGTTATTTCACCCGAACGGGTATTCTCACCAACTAAACCGCCAACTATCTTCGCTTTAAGGCTCGCTGTCTTATTAATCTGTACGGTACAGTCATATATCTTACCACTATTAAGAGCTACGATACCACCGAATGCGGTTACATTACCATTAGCCAACTTACAGTTATCATAAATAACATTTAGATTCTTAATTACCGCAGATGAGGACGTATAACCGAATAAGCCCATATAAGCTTGATCGTTTATCGCTCCGTTATCGGTAATTGTAATAGTATGTCCTTGTCCGTCAAAGATATGCTTAAAACCGTATAATCCGTTATCGGTATATCTACCGATAGTGTCTATTAACGGTGATGTCTCACTTATAGTTAAATCACTGGTAAGTGTAAATACAAGTGTCTTGGCAAAAAGTCCGTTATTGACTGTTTGAGCCATAACATTGAGATCGTCTACGCTCGAAATGATAAGATTTATAAATACTACGCTTACCGTTCTGCCTGTAATATTATTGAGAGGCTTGAATGTGTTTTCGTCTACATTACCTATTGAATCGGTAACCGCTATTCCATTTCCCTCATACCATCCGTCTATCTCGGCAACTTGACCTTGCTCCGAAGCGTATTTCTCGGTGATATTGATAAAGATAACATTGCCATCACCGTCAATATATGCATCGATAATTCCGTTTCCGCTGACTTCAAGCACATTTACCGCTTGATAGCCGTTTCCAATAGCAGTTGCCGTTGTAGGTATATCGACAACTAACCAGCTGTTGCTTGCACTGCCTTGAATGCTACCTACAAAATATCCTACGTCCGAACCAACAACGCCCGAAACCGTCCCTTTGGCTATACATACGCTATCAATAAGTGTCGCACTGCTTCTACCTACTATACCGCCTACAGCCTGTCCTTTTGCCTGTGATATGATTTGCGAACCAAGATATGTTCTTACAGTCAATGATGCAACATATCCTCTATCTTGAGATATGCCTATAGCACCGCCACCATAGCCGTATGCATTTTCTCCGCCGTCTAATACTTCTATCTTACCTAAAAGGCTAACGCTTGCAAGCTCACTAAGTCCGCATAACTTTTCACTGCGTAATTCGCTCCAAACGGTAAATTGACTGTTGTCACCACCCGATGAACCTAATACATAGCCGTTATTGACACCTACTATACCGCCTACGGTAAGACCTACTAAGGAGGTCTTACGATTTATTATTACAATGCTGTTTTCTATCCTTGCATTCTCGTAGTTGTATGCTGATATCGAACCAACGACATTGCCTTTTACCGTGACTTGGGCATTTTCATTGAAGCTTACAGATACACCGCTTATCGTACCCTTATTATAAACTGCCACTACGCCTACATCGCCGTTGGACATCCTTATATCGTTTTTAAGTATTACCGACAAATTCTCGATAATACCCTCGTTATATCCAAATAACGGCACGCTTGCAGATACATAGCTTCCGTCGGCGTAACGCTTGGTCATATCGATAGTTATTGAATAATAGCTACCGTTATAATATCCCGATAAAGTTCCCCTAAACGGAGTGGATGCTGTACCGATAGCCTCAAAAGCTTGGTCTGTTATCACTATATCTGCACCCAATGTAAAGTCGGTATTGGCATATGTATATCCGCCCTTATTGACATCCAAAGAGATGGATAATAATTGCTCGGCTTCGGTTATTACGGTATCGATAATTACAACCTCATATCTTCTATTGATAAGGCTTGTCTTAGGATAATAAACCCCGTGATCGCCTGCAGTAACATCGGTATCGTTTGCTGTTACGCCCAACGCCTTAGATAATTGATTATCAAGAGAATAGTTACTATACCAGCCCTTTATGGAATAACGGTCTAATTCACTGTTTTCCATTTTGACGATATATTCGCCGTCTATTATCTCAAACGATAATGACAATGCACCCATTCCAATGACCTTCATTCTATTGATACTCGATTCGCCTATGTTTGCAACAAAACCTATATCGCTATTTAGATTGCTTGCCTTGGTTATTACCCACGTATTTGTCAATAGATTTCTCGAATCGTAACCGAACGCTATAGCTCCGTAACGGTTGCCGTCCTCACTCTCGATACAGTCTATCTGTGCATCTGTACCTATTATTATTACATTCTCGACGATACCGTCAAGATATGCTATTGCACCTGCGTATTGGGTGTTCACCTCACCCGATGACAGTTGTTCTTCGGTATATTTACTCCATCCAAGTTCGCCATTTATCTCTATGATAACATTTTTAAGCTTTCCGTATTCGCCTATATGACCGAATATACCTGCATATTTGCCTTTAATTATAATTCCGTTAGCAAGGGTAATTCTGTTCCCCTGTCCGTCAAATGTTGCATTGAAGGGAACAACTGCTCCTATTCCTACATAGTCGGGATCTTCTATAACAACATCGTTGGCAAGCGTGAAGGTCAACCCATAGAAGTCATAACCGCTATTGGTATCCTCGGCTAATGCCTTGAGATCTTCATCTGTGGATATTTCAGACTTTAAGAATGATGCATAAAGGATAAGCCCTGTGCGTGATATATCAAATGTAATATCGCCTACATCACCCGTTATCTCGGTAAAGTCTTCCTTACTTCCGTCAATAAAGCTATACCATTCCTTCCATATGTGTCCGCCTACTCTTTGGATATTTACACCGTTTATCGTGTCATTTTGTTTACTGAATGATATTTTCAGTTCGCCTGCACCTACTACTGTGATAACATTGATACCGCCGTTATAAACACCGTCTTGTTTAAAGATTCCGTTCGATACCGCTGAATCGTAAAAGGCTTGCTCGTTATTATTGCTTTCGTTATTGAATCTGTTATTGTAGCACAATACCCATACATTTTGGGCAAATTCTATTTCATTCCAGTTGATAACATTACCGTACGCATCGGTCTTGACCTGTTGATCGACCGCAACCCTCGATGTAGATAATGTTGCTTGGATAGCAGACGATTTTCCAAGCTCCACTATTATGTTTTTGAGCTTAGCTCCGTTATTAACTGCCGAAAGCGTACCCGAATACTTGGTGTCTTGTCCGCCTATCGTGCCTAACAACTCGATATACAAATCTGATACGCTTGCACCCTTACCGAGTATGCCGAAAATACCCGAATATGCCTTATTGATGCATGCACCCTCGGGAATTATTATCTTATGTCCGTTACCGTTATATTTTCCAATAAACTCAATCAGCCTATATTCGCCTAATGCAGACGAATCTAAGCTTACCTCTCCACCTATAGGCATATAATCGGCATCAGCAGGTATTGTTATATCCGCTACCTGTAAAAATTCAATACCCCTATATAATCTTCCCGAATTGGTCAAAGCCGACAATTTAACGAGATCGTCATATGTTCTAATAGTAGGATTTAAGAACACCGCAAGGAAGCTTTCCCCTACCATTGGAGATGCTGACGAGCTGACAAGTGTAATCATTCTATCTACCGTCGAGCCGTCCTCTCGAATAAATCCAAATACCGGCTCTCCGTTTGCTATTGCAGTTAACGAGAATACTATAGATGTATTTAAATCATCTATAGGCTTGGTTATATCTGTGCGTGTAAGGGTGATATTCAATAAGCCCTCACCGCAAATATAAAGCGTGTTTGGTATATTTATACCGCTTATTGTTAGATCGGTATAAATAGTACCTAAATCATCCTTATATCCGCCTGCAATACGATAATCACTGTTTTCGGGGAGTACCAACCAAGCATTATTAAAGGATGCATCACTGTCAAATACACCTACTAAACCGCCTACAGAGTCGGTATTGATATTATAAAGCTCGGTTTCTTCTCCCAATACAACAGTCACATTCTCGATAGAACCGCTAAGGAATGCTACAAGGTAGCCTGTATATATGCTCTTCTTATCGCCAAAGGTCTGTCCTTCATAATCGGAGTTTTCGGTGGCGTTATCGGCACGAACAATAATATTCTTTATCTTACCGCCCTTACCTACATTACCGAATAACCCGCTATATGCGTTATAGTTCGAGGTCAAGTCACCTACAAGTCTAATAGTATAGCATGCGTTAGATGAATTTGCATCGGTGTCGATAAGTCCGTCAAATACACCTGTAAACGGATGCTCCACCGTTCCTATAGGCGTCAATCTACCCATATCGATAACAAGCTCGGTAATATAGTTATTACCTGCATCCTTACCGAGATCGAGGGTAAACATTGCACCGTTATCACCGAATGTATTTACATTTTCTGCAAATTCATAGAAATCTTCTGCAGAACGAATTACGAGATCAATAAAGCTGAGTGTAAAATCAATATCATCGACCTTTGCTTTTTCCCTTATTCCACCAAGTGCATTATAGATTACTACGCCATCTTCGGGACGAGAATCGATGCTTCCGAATATATCGGAGCGGTTCAAACTTTCTAATGTCATTCTTGACGAAATATCATAATACCAGTTGTCAAAGTATGCAAAGACATCTTCATTTTCGCTCGATAAAACGCTGAATGTGATATCGCTCTTACCATATTCGGTAAACGATACTCCAAGCTTCCCTAAACCTATTACCGAAAGTTTATTGACGATATTATCCTTTTCATCTGTCGTTACACCCTCTCTCACGCCAATAGGTTGAGCTGAATCATTATATATGACCGTCCATACATCGCTCAATACCGCAGTGTCGGAAATAAAGCCTGCAAGCACACCGCCATAAGCATCCGTTACTAAACTGTAAGGAACCGAGAATGCATTAACTGTAACATTGGAAACTGTTCCGTCTATACGACCTGCAAGCACACCTGTATACTTACTCATTCCCGAACCGACTAAGAAGTCCTCTCCTACCTCGATAATAAGATTTCTAACAATAGAATCCTTGGATAAGTATCCGAATATACCGCTATAATCGCTTCCCGAAATAGCACCTCTTTGAAGTATTATCTTGGTATAGTCGCCTTCAAAAATACCGGCGAAGGGATGCTCAAGGGTACCGATCGGATTGATAGCACCTTTAATCATAAGATCATCGCTAACGGAAAGCTTTATCATAACGCCGTGGAACAAGTCATTATCGTTTATATACCGATAAAGCTCAAGGAATTCCTCGCTACTATCGATAATCAAATCATAATAGCAAACATGGTACGATACATTCTTTAAGCCGTCCTGGGCAATATACACATTGCTGTCCGCATTAAAGCTTTCGTGAGTGGATATATCAGAATACCAGGTTGTAGGAGAATCTGCTATATACGCTGCGGTGAACTTTATTCTGTTACCAGATACAAATTCAGCATTAACATTTGCCTTACCGACTACTTTTAGGGTATTAAATCCAACATTACCGTTGCCGTTTTGGGTAAGCGTATTCGAGTTACTTGCAATACCCCAAACATTGACGGAGCCGTTATCGGATAGGTCTATCGAATAGCCCGATACTAAGCCTTTGAAACCACTCTGTTTAGAATAAAGCTTATTGCGTATTATTACAAAGCTGTCACTGACCAAGGTAGAATTATTTTGTCCGAAAATTCCGCCCGTATAAACGGTCGAATCCGATCCTAATACTCCTTGAACCGTTATGTCACACAATGTAGTGGTACCCTCGTTTTTGGCAACAAGTCCACCTACTGCGGTTAGTGCATCGAGAACTACGCCCGAATCGATATAGACCGAAACCTCGCTTACCGTGCCTATATAATTGTAGCCTACTGCACCTCCCGAATATTTAAAGCCCGAAACCGAGCCGTAAAGGGATGCTTCGCTCTTATTTACCATACCGGAGGTCAATGAGCCGACTATTCCGCCGAATGCAAAGCCTTTAGATGATATATTAGCATAGCTATACGCTCTAACGGTATCTTCTTCACCGCCTATAATTCCCGTATTTACACCGACTATCAAGCCTAATGAGCCTTGATTCTCGGTATAAAGCTCTGCACTCTGATAGATATAGCATACTGCGGAATAAATATTAGATAAATTCTCACCTACTACACCGCCTACCGCTGTATCTAATAATTCATATGAAGTACCTTTTATAATATAAGAATTACCCGACACATTGGGAGAAGATACTCTACCGTAAATTCTTATATTGAGATTTTGTGCATTACCGTTATTGATACCTATCATACCGCCCGAACGGTATACACCTATTACAGACGACATAACATTGCCTGAATTAATTACAAGCTTTACACTGTCTAATCTATCTGAGCCGACCAAACCGTCATTATATCCTACGATACCGCCCGATACATATCCGTATACACTGCCACTATATTCTAAGCCTTGGCTGTTATCGTAATCAAAGGAAGCAATTATTCCCGATATTTCGCCGTAGTTATATCCGACTAAACCGCCTACAAAGGCTGTATCGCTACCAATAACGCTGGCAGTAGATTTGAAGGTGATATTTTCAATCAAACCCATATTGATATTTGCAAGAGAACCAATAGCCTGAATTCCGTTTAACTCCTGATATCCTATAAATTCGACTCCCGATTCGATAGAATATGTGAAGTTGGAAACAGCGGAATGCTCGCTTATTATGCTAAATAACGCATTACCTATCTTACTGCTCGAGGGAGAACTTGAATCGGTACGAACTCTTATCGTATATCCGTTACCGTTAAAGCTTCCGACGAATTCCTTAGATGACCGTAATAATGGGTATCTCGAATCAGACGTATATAATACTAATTCACTTTGGGCAGACGGCTTAACTATATAATTTGCGTATGCCTTAAAATCGTTATTGATACTATCAAACATGTCATATAGATCGCTTTCGGTGGTTATCTCGGTCTTGACGAAAATTGCATAGTAATCTACTCCCTTAAGCGATGATTTATTATCGGTCGAAATGGTAGGAGCAAAGATTTGTCCCGAACCGCCGTTGGACGAATCCACAATGCCGTCCTTTGTCATTGATACAGTGTAGTTATAGAACGGTACTGCTTGAGTTTTGCCGTCGGGTATCATCTCGACTGCCTCAAATACTATACTTCCGCCATAAGGCTGTGCTTCATTATTAGCATAAACGGTTACTTTGACATCACCATAACCGTATTTTATCAATCTATTACCGTCATTTGACTGTTCACCGTTTATCAACGGGAAGATATAATCACCCGATTCACTCTGTGAAGGTGTTTGATAAGCAAAGCCGTCTACGGTCGGATCAAATGCATAAAGCACCCATAATCCGTCAGTTAAGGCGTATTCGTTATGCCCTATCAATAAAGCATGATCACCGTCACCGCAATCGGAAACAACAGTATTGGTCATTGTTTCATATGCAACCTTAAGAACTGCAGAATATACCTTAGACGCATTATAGCCTACGATACCGCCTGCATATGATCCACCCGACGAAATAGCTGTAATATTGGCAATATTACGGTCGAACGAGCATTCGGTAGATACATAAATATTCTTTACCAATGTAGAAAATGCATCCTTATTATATCCGACTGCACCACCTACTATGGCAGAATCAGAATCTATATCATTTCCTGTGCCTTGAGAAGTTAATTTACCCCTTTGTCCTACTGCGGTTTCTATAAAATAGACCTCTGCATTTTTGACAACGCCCGAATTGATACCGACTAATCCGCCAGCAACTCTTACACCCGATACTGTCGATCTATATGTGGTGTTTATCTTATTTGATGAAGTGTCCGCTCCGATAGTTCCGTTATTTATAGCGGAAATTCCACCGAAAATACCGCCGTTTACATTGACTGCACCTATATATTCTACGCCTAATTGCTTAATAACTGAATTTTGTCCTAAGCAACCGAATATTCCTAATAGATTTTGATCGGGAGCAAAGCTCTCAACGGTAATCGTATAACCCTTGCCGTCTAAAATACCGTCAAAGTAATTTTCTTCACTGTTACCAATCACCTCATAGGATGATACCGTAATATTAGAGCCTAATGAGAAGTGAACACCCTCATAACGCTGTCCTGCATTAGTGGTAACTGCAAGCTTATTCAAGGAGTCTTGATCTACTATAAGCGAATCGATAACACTGCTGTATACTGCAAAACCCGATTGAGTACCGGGGCGAAGTCCTTGAATTATTCCCTCACCAGATATTATCATAGTCTTTTCGACCATGAAGGAGTGATCGAACTCGGTATACCAACCTGTAAACACCTTTGTGGTATCTACCGACACGGTGAACACGATATTATCGGCAGAGTTAGACGATATATCCATAACACACATAGCATTGCCACCACGAACATATAGGGTATTCAAGCCTTTACTAAGTGCATTTGCATGGTCGGTATCTCCCTCGTAATATGGTAGAGAATCGGTACTGACATCGCCTGACTGCTCGCCCGGTATTTGGGTATATGAACCCATTACCCAAGTATTATTATAGCCTACTCCGTAGCCCGACGAATTACCGACGATAGCATATATAGACACCCTCAAGCTACAATCCGAACATGTTGCAGAGCAATTAAAGGTATCTACTATGTTGATTATACTCTCAAGCTTAGCCTTTCTAACGCTATCGGTGTAACTGTCAAAATTATTACTTAACTCGCTAAGCTTTTCTTTTACATTATTAAAATCACCTCTTGAGCGTTTAGCTACACTCAAGCCACCATCTTCAAAGTAAGCTTGAAGAATATCCTCTATAATGAGACTACCTCCACTTAGGTCGGCTTCATAGAGCTCTCTAAGCTCTCTTTGTAAATTTAAAAATGTGCTTTGATTATGATTACATGACGCAGTTAATACGCTGTAATTATAATAACTGCGATCTCTAACATTGATAACCGTGTTTTTAGTGTAAAGATTTTTAGTTATCTTACCTGCAAATCCGCCTAAGTAAGCACTGCCGACTGCAGACGCATCACTTAAAGCCATACTCGATACGATATCTCCGCTAAGGGCTACATTTATCATTTCATAGAAGCCGTCACTTTCACTGCTACCTATCAATCCGCCTACAGTGTTGTTTAGACCTACCGCATTGATTCTTCCGTCAAAGTTAAGATTTATTTGGTCTAAAGCTATACCGTCAATTTTGCTCCTATTTATACCGATAAGACCGCCGACTGTATTTTCCTTACCGAAAGATCTGATAGTACCTGCCGAGGTCATGTCAAGCGATACATTGTTAATATACCCGTTATTTACGGCACATAACACTGCCGAAACGGTATTTGCATCTAATCCGTTGATATCTTGATTACCTGCATATACAGTACCTGCAAATATAATATCGGTATTGACAAAACTTGCACCGTTGGCAATTTCGCCAAATATACCTACATTACCCCTTCCGACTATAGAAGAACCGGCTTCAAATGTGATACTGTGACCGTTACCGTCAAATGTGCCTTTAAATTGGTTTATTACAGGCATTCCCGACGAGAAAGTTATATTATTGACCATTTTTACATCTATCCATGGGAAGTTTAAACCTGAATTCATTTCATAGGCAAATTCTACCATATTACCCGATGTGTATATCTCCTTGGTCAAAAATACAGCTATTATAGATGTCTTGGTCGACTTATTTACCGACGGAATATAGCTGTTTTGAATACGCTCGGTATTACTTCCACTATCGTATACTATATCCTTACGTGTTTCTATCGTGTCTGTATAGGGTACATTATTTGATAAATTCGCATCACTTGTAAACCATCCGTGGAATGGAGCAAATTGGTCATTAGCCTTAAATACTATTTCACCCGACGAATTGATAGAATGACCTATCCAACCGCCACCGTATACTTTAATGTCGTGAATAAGTCCGTACTTACCGTTATCGCCTACAAATTGAAGTCCAGATACATCACCCTTTATCCAGTTATTACCCGAATTAAATGTATCGAATGAAGAGCCGACTGAGCCTGCAATATATCCGTGTATATCGGTTGCAGAGCCTTGCTCTGTTCCTGAAGTTGCGGTAGATGTATAAAAATTCGTACCCTTTTCAAATACACAATTATGGAAGGAGCCGTTTATTTTTCCGTCAGCCTTACCTATTAGACCGCCTTGATAAACTACGCCTTGAATATTACGCTTATTCATGGTCTCCTTAGAGAAATTGGTAGTCTTCATCATTCCGCTAAGGCTTATAGTATTCCTATTGATCTCTAAGCTTCCGCCATCGGGTACGTTACCTATAATACCGCCGGTAATCGATCCGTCCTTAGAGGATAGATAGTGACCTCTTGATGTAATTGTTCCATTAACGGTCAACGAATTATCTTGAAGAGTGATATCCATTGCTCTTGCAAAAAGTCCTCCCGACGGGAATATGTATTCCTTAGCGTTGCACTTAGAAGAAAGGTCCAAAAATCCGCTTATCCAATCGAATACCAATGAACCTAATTCGTCGCCTAAGCTAACTGAACATAAATCATTGGTTGAGATATTGGCAGATATTACTATCGACGATGAAGATACAGATGATAAATCATTTACAGTATTACCGCTATTTTCTGTATGAGCAGCCAAACCGCCTGCGAACAGCTTAACATTGCGTGCATCCAAGTCTTCGTCAGTCTCGGTCAACATAAGCTTATTATATGCGGATATGTTACCGCCTATTGAAATATTAGAATTAATTATTTGTCCGCCGAGATATTGACCTGCTATACCTCCTACATATACCTCGGTGTTCTTGCGTTGTGCATATATGTACATAGAACCGCTGTTTATTATATTGCAGTTCTCTATTTTTCCTGTGAATACTGCGGCTAAGCCTCCGCATGAAATTACTAAATTACTGTCCTTATAGCTGTCGCCCTTTATCTCAATCCTACCGGAGAAGCGATAAGTAAGATTGGATAGAGTTCCCGAAAAAGTGGAGAACAGTCCGCCGAATTTTGACTGATGATACAGTGTTTCACCGTTTGACTGCGGTCTTTCGGCAGAAAAGGTCAGCGTGCGTTTTTTACCGCTGACTACATTATTTTTACTATCTATTACAAATCCGTAAAAATTACTTTTTACCGTGATGTTTTCGTTACGGTTTACCCACTCGGGATCGGTTATTTCAAAATCGTGCATCAATAAGAAATCCACAGCATCTCCCGTATATGTAAGTGCATATACAAGATGCTCGGCGTTTTCTATCATATAATATGTTTTTCCGTTTACCGACACGACATTCTTCATGACCTGGGGATCGCCCAATACGCCACTACCGACCTCTATTACCGTTTCTTCGGCAGCCGCTGTATCACCTAATACACTCGTCAGCGAAAATACCGCACATACAAGCAGTGCGATGATCACGGCACATATTAGTAGATTATTGTTTTTAACTCTTTGCTTCATAGTCTTCTCCTAAATAGATTGCTCTATTCCTTTTGTCCGAAAACCGACCTTCGGTCTCGAACTCCTTTGCCTTATATATTTTAACAAAATCAACAAGCGAATCCAAATCGCGACGCG
>CAZUET010000010.1:0-26979 GCA_964619685.1 uncultured Christensenellaceae bacterium | reverse complement strand
CACCAACACCGATGATTGTTACATTGTTACCCAAATATAAGCCATTTTCATTGCCTTTAAGTGAGGTATCATAAGCAAATGCATAATCGGGTATAGATACTATTCCGTCATGCATTACCACATTTACAAGATACCTATTATAAGCAAAAGCACCGAAACCAATCCTTTCAATATCGTTAGGTATAACATACTCGGTCAAGTTAGAAGACGATGTGTATAATATCAAAGTATTATATCCGTCAACATTTCCTACCAACGCACTATACGACAAGCCATTAATGTTTTCGATTCTTACGCTAAATACCGTATTTTTAGAATACATCATGCTTGTTTCATCGGCGGGATCGTATTCAACATTAGGAATGCTTGCTACGTATATGCGTTCTATCTCGTTTCCGTAAAAAGCTCCGTCGCCTAACATATATACAAATCTACCCAATGCAAGTACGCTGATTCCTGCATTAGCAAATGCATTCTCTGATATTTCTCTTACTTCCTTACCATTTATATATGATGGAATGACTAATATATCATGGTTAGTGTGCTCGCAGTTATTCGATAAGCCGTTTATCGATATATATTCGCCCTCGGTATATGTGAAGCAATCGGTTGCAGTATGCTGTACGCAAATTATTCCGTTGACAGATACCGATGATATATCCGTTCCGAAAGGCAAACAATTAAAACCCTTCATTTGACAATAATCGTATACATTACTTCCTACGGGACAATCAATTACAAGATTGGTAAGCACATAACCGGGTAACTCGGACGAAATCATTGAATATCTCGTCAATACCGACGAATGTGCTCTATCTAATGTAAAGGAATAGCCGTCATTCGATACATATTCACCGTTACTATCGAGAACGAATCGAGCAACTGAGTATTTTACCGAACCGTTAGACGACAATACATACTCACCGTCAATTAACGAATATTCACCGTTTTCGTTTTGATAATACCCGTTATAAAACTTAACATATTCGCCGTCGATAAATACAAAATCGCCATCCGCACTCTCATAAGCCTTAGGGAGTATGCCATTAAAAATATCTTCTCCGTTGATATCTATATCACCCTCAAAGTAGATATTCACCAACGAATCTGCCCCCATAAATGCATCCTTTCCTATCGTTTTGACGCTTTCGGGAATGTATATTGTAATCAGCTTACTATATTCGAATGCATTAGACTCTATCGCTACGGTGTTTGACGGTATCTTATAAAGCCTATCTTCACCCGAAGGAACTAATCCTGCCGGGTAAACCTTAAGTAAAACATTACCTGTATAAACTCCGTCAGTATCTACTTCACGCTCGAACAATACGCCATCGTCCATATTGACAAAGGTGGTATTTCTACTGCTTACATTGATAAGCTTAAGATTTACTGTCCCTGAGAATACGCTCTTACCGAGATTTTTTAGGTTACCGCCTATTTGCACGCTTTCAAGATGTTTATTGTCCTTAAATGCATAGTCACCTACGGTTTCTACTCCGTCCGAGATTAAAACTGTAGTAAGTGCACAATCTGCAAATGCATATTCACCTATGGTGTGAACATTGATTCCGAATTGTACATAGGTCAAACCAAAGGAAAGATTCATTTCCTTAGCACCGCTTACGGTCAAAATACCCGATTTATAAACAATGTATAAGTTTTCATATACAGCCGTGGTTACCGTTTCGCCCTCAATCTCGTTACGAACATATGCAATAGTCTTATCGTTAACTGTAATATTACCGCCTACCACTCTTATCTGTACGCCGTCAACGACAACATAAATATTCTTATTTCTTTCTGTCGTAATGGTGTATTCTTTTTCCAGACCGTTATTATCGCTGACAGTGACCTTATCTTCGCCGTCTTTAATCGATATTATCTTGTCTTCAACATCGAATAAGCCGTTACAGCCGTTAAAAGCATAATCGTGTATAACGGTAACAGCACTCGATAATGTCACTTCGGTCAAATACTTACAGTTTTCAAACGCATGCGCAGATATCTCCTTTAAGCCTGTACCGAATGAAATAGACTTTAATCCGCTTTCTGCAAAGGCATACTCGCCAATCTCTTTGACATTTTCGGTCAAGGCAGATGGCAATTCGCTTAAGCTCGAAGCACCCTTAAAGGCACTATTACCTACGCTGATAATTGTACCTCTTACGATTATTTCTTTTAGCTCTTTTGCATTTTCAAATAAACTATCTGCAATTTTATTGATAGATGAGGGCAATGTAATAGAGGTTATCGCAGTACCCATAAATGCACCCTTACCGATGTTTGTTACGCTTTCGGGAATGATTATTTCCTTTAATGAACCGCAAGAAGCAAATGCATATTCACCTATCGTATGAACATTTTCGGGAATAGATATACTTACTAAGCTATCACAGCCTATAAATGCACCGTCCGAAATGGTGAACAGTAGCTCGGGAAGATTATTTATACTCTTCAATCCGCTATTACCGAATGCATTTCTACCGATAAACTTGAGCGAATTTAACAAGGGCATTTCTTCAAGACTTTGACAGCCATAGAATGTACGCTCCTCTATTCTGTAAATTGCGCTATTAGGATCGATAGCAAATGTCTTGATGTTTATAGCATTTTCAAATGCACCTACACCTATAGATGTGAGCTGTTCGCCCAATATCAATGTGCGAACATTGCTGTTTTCATATCCGTACATTGCATAAGGTAAAATACTCGTTACACCGTTAGGAATGGTCAATGCTTCGGGCGAATTTGGATTGATCGCAGATGAAAGCACCGCTACAAGCTCTACACCGTTATGCACTAATGCTGTATAAATCGGCTTACCGCTGGTCGAATTATAACTAACAAGGGAATATCCGTAAAGGTTATTGACCTCTCCTGTAAATGCTTCAAGCGATTTAACGCCTGCAAATGCACCTGCAGATATATATTCAATTCCGTTTGTAAGCTCAAAGGTCTTGGCGGTCGATGTTGAAAGCACCGCATATACACTTATTAATTCGCCTAAACCTTCGACATAATTGTTGGTAATATAATTAAGTCCGCCTATGTGGTTTAACTTAAATCTATTATTTGAACCTCTAAATATTACTTCGTTAAGCGTTATAATCCCGTCATTAACGGTATAATCGGCGCTATCAAGTATTCCGTTAGAAACTGCATTCGATAGTGTTTCCCTATCAATATCGTCAAAGGTTGCTACAAATACATAATCACCGAATGCGGTCAAGTCCTCGGGTAAACTTATGGTCAATAGCTTATCGGCATGAGCAAAAGCTCCGTCACCTATTGCGGTTACCTTTTTACCGTCTATATATCTCGGTACAACAATCTTTTGAGCATTCTTACCACTATCGGTAAGTCCTCTTATAGATATCTCGTTACCGTTGACTATCTCGTATGAGAAATAGCCGACAGGTGAATAATATATTATCTCCGACTTATTAGCTTTTGCATATGCTTCTATATTTGTTACACCGATTGGTGCATAGAAAATCACGCCGTTGCCCTTTCCGTTAGCCATGAATGCCTTTCCCGATATCGTGATATCGTTTTCTACATATATGCTCAACTCATCCGACTTAACTGCAAAGGCATTATTGCCTACGGAAGTAATGCTTCTTGGTAATATGACCTCGGTTATATATGTACCCGAGAAACTGTTATCCGCTATATAGCGAACCGAGGAAGGAATGGATATTGCAGTAATATTCTTTTTAAGGTTTACACTTACCTTCGATAGATCGATACCAACTATTTCGGCACCGTCTACAAATCTCGGTATTAGTAATTCAGTATCTAATAACAATGCATTTCCGTCAATTCCTGTTAAAACAGCTTCGTTGTCATTTATCTTGGTGATGACCATGTTCTTAGCGTAATCTGTATTTATCACCGGTACCGATGTATTTTGAACAAATGCATCGAGATTATCACTGTTTCCGTAAATGACAAGATTGGAATTACTACCCTTGAATACACCGTTACCTACGGTAAACGTGCGTGCACTCTCTACGTAAATGCCTACAAGTGATGTATCATATGCAAATACCGTATTACCCAAGGTAATTGCACCGTCGCCTAAGAATATTACAGTTTCCAAATTGCTTAGCTCGGCAAATGCGTTATTACCTATTCTATTGACTGTTTCGGGTATAATGACCTTAGTTATAGACTGTATTCCATAGAATACCGCAGGATCTATTGACACAACTTTTGCACGAACACTGCTTCCGTCACTAAGCTTAACAGTCAAGTATTCGGGTATTATCAAGGTAGACTTAATCTTATCCTTATTGACTGCAATAATCGTTGCTTCGTATGTACCCGTTGTAGTTGTCCTTATATCTACGATAAAGGCATCCTCTGAAACATAGGCTCTAAACGGAATTCCGTGTGATATTGCATAATTCTCAACCAAACTATCCTCTATTCCGTATACAGTAAAGGAATCGTTATGATCGGTAAAGATAGTAATATTCTCGTCCTCGTCATATCCTAAATAGGTCGGCTCGCTACGGAAAATGACTTGTACAAGGTCACTCATTCCGTCAAAGGCACCTTGCTCCACTTTCTTGAGCGTAGTAGGTAAAATTATCTTGGTTACCTTAATACTGCTACTCGATACGTATCTAAATGCACCGCTCTTAATGGTACTGATTCCGTCGGGTAGTACTACTGTACCTAATTCACCGCCTTCTCCGCCTAAGCCATAATATGCGTATAGTATAGAACCATCCTTACTTAACAGCATATTATCTGTTGCATCATCCTCAAAGCTCTGGTTATTGACAGATACCGATACATTGATAGCATTGGTAATATTTTCACCGCTTACCGTGTAGCTTCTATCAGAGAACATATTTCCGTCTATGCTTATTACATTATCTCCTATAGATACATTCTTGATTACCTTACAGCCACTCAAAATATCCGCACCAATATAAAGCACGCTGTTACCAAATTCAATGGATTGCAATCTACTTGCATTTAAGAATGCCTCATCCGATACCTTAGTAATGTTACCGCTTATCGAAATAGATTGAATAGTGGTATTCTCAAAACCTCTACTTGCAATCTCGATAACAGGATAGCTTATTCCGTTTATGTATGCATAATCGGGAAGCTTGACATTGGTATTATAAGCGGTCTGCTTCCAAATATTATCTTGAGTATTCTTAACGCTTATGGTTGCACCCATTGTATTGCCGAGATATACATTTGAAATGCTATACAGATTAATCTTTTCGGTGATTTCTTCTACATGACCCTTGATGAGCGAATAGAACACCTTACCGTCAGATAATCTTTCATATGCATATACACATTTTTGAGTGCCTGACAAAATGTCGGCAAATTTTCCTATATATAACTCGTCTGCTAATACATTACGCTTACCGCTTATAGACATATCGTCATTTACGGTTGCGACCTTACCAAGTGCGTAAACAACACCGTCAAGAACCTCTACCGATACGAATTCGTTATCATCGCTTAAATAATAGTATTCGTTATTCAAGTATTTATCATAGGTCAATAGATCTTGCTCTAACGATACTAAAGCGTTGTCTTGACTGCGGATATAGTATTTATAGCCGTTGGATTCCAACAAAGTAACCTTGATGCTTAGGTAAATGTTATTATTGACCTCAGTCTCATTGTTACCCACTATCTGCTCGAAGCAAACGGTATCGTCATTATAGCGGTAAGGTATACCGTTACGCACATATACATACTCAACAGTGTTCTTTCCGCCGTTACGGTCTATTGCTAAATAGCGCTTATACAGATCCTTACTGTCGACAGTGCTTAAGTAATCGTTTCTATAATATACAGCACCGTTGACAAGTGATACCTCTATCAAGGTATTTCTGTTTGCAACAGGATATATTATATAATACTCTTCTTCTATATCGAGCATATCGTCATCAAGATCTATTGCATTAAAATCTCCGTCCTTATACTCGTAATAGGTGCTTCCGCCTATTGTTTGGTATACTCTATAATCGACCTTATTGAAAATATCGTCATTAACTATACCGAAATAGCCGTTTGTTTCCATCCAAGCGGAATTCTTTTCGGAATAAGTATAATATACGCCGTTAAGCATATAAATCTGTCCGTCTATAAGCTCATCTGTCCTTAGATCAAAATCAAAATAGTCTACAGGAACATATGCATATTTATTGATAAGCTCGCCGTCATTTATATTACAATCTATAGGATAGTATATCTCGACATTTGCCAATAGCGATGCATTCTTAATGGTTATACTTTCCGCATTGATGTACAGCTTAGATAGACTCGTCAAAATCAAATAGCCCTCATCATCGCAAAGCATCCTTGCGTCAAGCTCGGTTATAGTCTTAGGTAATACCAAGGTCTTGATATTATCGCAATCAGTAAATGCACCCTTAGCAATATTTGTAGCCTTATCGGGAGCAAATGTTTCACTGTTGACATTGTAACACAATAACAATACGCCGTCACCGCTGTAAATAGCTCCGTCATATGCGGTATATTGTATCTTACCGCTATTGAAGGAATTATCTATAACAACATTATTAAGGTTGGTGCAACCCTCAAATACCGTGTAGACCTCGTAAACCTCGTTTAGGTTAGCATCCATAGACAATACACCTATTACTGAATTACGCATTAATGACATTATTACAGTTGCTAACGAGCCACATTTACGGAATGCATATTCACCTATACGCTGTACCTTTCCAAGATCGGCAACTGATAATGATGTACAACCTTGGAATGCACCATCGCCAATGATTATGCCATAGCCCGATGCATAATTACCACCGTTTTGAGCTGTCACGCTTTGAATGGTCGTATTACCTGCAAATGCTCTCTCTTCTATTTCAAGAACGGGTAATCCGCCTATCGTTGCAGGTATGATAATATCCTTATGATTGCCGACCGAACAGTTCATATGGGACTTCAAGCCTGTAATCTTAACATAATCACCGTACGCAGAGCCTAAAACTACTTCATAATCGAAGCATTCCTTATATTTATCTGCATCGGTCAAATTCTCGATATAGCTTGGTTTAGTGCTGTAATTGTTGCGGAAATAGGTTATCATCGAGCTTGCAGAACGGTGTATTTCTACAAAATCAATGGTTCCCGTGATTCCGTCAAGTATGCCTACGCCCAATTCTGTATCTGCATTACAGAAACGCAATTCGCTCAATCCGCTACAACCACGGAATGCATAATCGCCTACACTTGTTACATTGCTTGAAAGCATTATAGAGCCTAACGAGTAACAATCGGCAAATGCACTTTGCTCTATCGTCTTCAATGATTCGGGCAAGTAGATATAGGTAAGTGCGGAGCAATCTTCAAATGCGTGCTCACCAATGCTTACCACATAATTACCAAGAATGACAGTGGTCAAGGATGTGTTACCCATAAATGCAAGGTCACCTATCCTTACTACATTTTTACCGTCAATTCTATCGGGAATCCTTATCTTTGTATACTCGTTGCCTTCATCATGCATACCAAGTATTTCGACACCGCCTATTACATTTGCGGTAATAAATACCTTGCCTACCGTTATAGAGGTAATGTGTGCATTAGATACAGCGTTTTGAGCTCTGATATTATCGTAATCACATGCGTATACAGTTACTCCTGATGCATTATCGTCAAAAGCTCCGTCTTCTATTACGGTGCTATTCTTGGTGGAATTCAATAGATATACTGTCTTTAATCTCGTACATCCGCTAAATGAGTCCTTTTTGATTACAAAGCTGTCACAATCGCTGTCTATCGATATGCTTATTAGATCGCTACCGCTAAATGCACCTGCACTAATTTCTACTACTTTTCTACCGTTTATTGTAGATGGAATGGAAATATATTTGTGCGATGTGTTGCAATGGTGATTTACCAAGCCGACTATGGCAACCTTATCAGTACCTATCGTCTTTATCTCTAAGCAACCCCAGTATGTTCCCACATTAAAGGCGATGCCTGCTTCGTCACAGTATGTTTCAAGCTCGGTTGCAGGAATTCCAAATACATTGAGTATATCGGTATCACAGCCAAGTAAAATGTCCTTACCTAAATCGGTTATTATTCCTTCAATATATACTTGTGATAGGTTACTACATCCGTAGAATGCTTGATCCCCTATGCTCTTAACAGATGCAGGCACAGTAATCGATCTAAGTGCCTTATCTCCCGAGAATGCAAGGTCGAGAATTGCAGTTACGGTCATTCCGTTGATGGATTCGGGTATATCGATCTCAGCGTCGATATCTGTGTTCTTTAATCCTTTAATTCTTATTTCGTCACCGTTTATAATTTCATAATTGAACTTACTAACCGCCGAGAATGTCTTATAAGTCAATGGCAATCTATGGTCATTATACACATATGAATCGGCATATTCACTAACGATATTATTCTCACCCTTTTCAAGAGGTGCATAAATATATATCTCTGCATTGTTTCCAAATACAGATGTGCCCATACCACCGCTTACTGCGTGATTAAGTCCATTTGCCTTGATGGATGAGAGATTAATGATATCGGTTGCGGTTTCAAGTGTATCACCTGCATATAATACCAATGAATAGTAATAGGAACCGTCATCTAAACGGCTATCGATACGAGCTGATCTATAGTCAACTCCACTAAGTGTATCGGTAGTATAACTACCGTTTGTGTACACTCTATTCTTAACGGTACCCAACAATATCTCACTATAGTCATAGTTTGACGGATCGCTATCGGGCTCCACAACATATCCGACTATCTTGCGTTCGTCTGCAGTAATATAATTATCGCTGTAGACGCTATAAGTTACGGTATTATTTGAATAATCGACTACAAGTTTAGCTACAGGAACAGGCAATACTCTTGTCTGTATAATAGATCCACCTAAATCGTCATTAACGGTAATAGGAGCACCTTCGCTATCCGTTCTTATCAAATTACGATTTTCAAGAATAATGTATGTTGCCTTTCCTCCGTTTTGATAGGTCAATTCGTTAGGAATGTAACTTACCTTATAATCGGTAGACTTGCTCGGTAATAACGATGCTACGGTCTGATCAATTATATCCTTATCGGACAAGCCGTTTGCAATACCGTTTTCAAAGTAGATCGACTTGAGAGGACAACCATCAAATGCATATGAACCAATATAGGTGCAATTTTCGGGGATATTGACATAAGTCAGCTTATCACAGTTTGCAAATGCATATTCTCCGATACTTGTAACATTATTTAAATCAATCTCTTCAAGTACGGTGTTATAAGCAAATGCATAATTACCTATATGGGTAATGTGAATTGGCATCATCTCATATGTCGCATAATTCAATATTTCATCGGGTATTCTAAACGATGTTACTGTATTGGTCGAAAGGTAACTTATCAACGTGTAGGTCGGTAAACCGTCCTTATCGTAAACGGTATTACCGTTCTCATCGAGATTTACCTCAAGAATCGCTCCGCCTGCGTATGCATAATTAGGATCATTATGATCTATTGTATAGATATAGAACTTATCCGAATACGATCCTACCTGTGCAAGATTAGAAATATTGATAAAGGAGCCTTCCTCGATAGTATGTATCATGGATTGTAATCTCAACTGAGTTATTCCGCTACAGCCCTCGAGTGCAAATGCTCTGAATGTTGTGATAGCATCCAGTGTACCTGTATCGTCCTTAGATTTATTTCCGCTAAGTACTGAGTACAATGCACTGTCGATTATAGATCCGTTTTGTACAGTCAACAATGATGAGTTGTAGTAATAAGACTCTACACCGTCCTTTTCCTTAATCACTATATCAAGCGATGAATCGCTGAACGGATCGGTCACGGTGCTTGCAGGAACGGTATGGATTGCAGTCTTGACAGTAACTACTACAAAGTCCTCTTGATAGTTAAATGTAGCCTTATACGAATTCTTAACTGCATTTACATGTGTATTATAGGTAAGCACGACTTCACCCTTGATATCGGGGTTAAGCTCACTTAATCCTGCAATCAAGGTTATTACACCGCTTTCGTCATCATATGAGAAATACTTATTGAATTTCTCTGCATTCTCAAACACAACGATGCTTTGCTCTCCGTTTGCAGTATACTCAAGCTCGGCACCTTCAAATGCGGAAATTACAAGTTTGTCTGCAAATGTTACGCTTACAGTATGCTCTGCAACCGAGCCCCAATAGTTCCAAGTAATGAACTGACTGTATACCTTATAAGAATAGTCAAAGGTGATTTCTGCAGTATACTGTCCGATATCTAAGCTCTTCAACGCTGCTGCACTTACATAGAATGCGTAATTGTCGCCCGATCTTTCAATCTTGGTTATTGCAATATTTGTCTTGTTCTTTGACCTATCTTGAAGCTCTGCCAAATTAAGCTTAATTGAACCGTCAATTATCTTACGCTCGCTTTCCCACTTAGATTTATCTAAATCGCTCTCATATCTATCGGGGAATGACATGGAACCGATATAAACATATTCTTCGCCATCCTTAATTGTGGTTTCGGGGAAGAGTACATTCTTATCGTTTGAATCGAACGTGAAAGAGGTCTGTCCTTCGGAATCCTTCTCCTTGACAGGTAATAATGTTTCTATTTCATAAAGTATTCCGTTAGAACCTACTACATAATTCTCGTTTTTACCGCTTAATACAAGATCGGGACAGTCGGCAAATGCACCGAAGCCTAATTCCTCTATTCCGCTTATATCAAATGTTCGAATACCGGTATTTGCAAATGCTTTTTCACCGATACGCAACAACGGTAGTGATGTAATGACGTCATTCTTTACAGACGGATATAGCGAATTATAGAATGCTTTCTCTCCTAACTCGTAAATTGACGATGGCATTCCTGAAATGGTTACCGTGTCAAAGTGCATTATCTCCGTTAAAGAGGTAGTATTTTCAAAGAAGTATGCAGGAAGCGACCTAATATCCTTAGACAATCTTACTGTAGAAAGGTTTGAGCAATTCTTAAACAGACCCTCCGCATTATTTACATTAGTAACTGTATCGGGTAATACAAAACTCCTTAACGAATGACAGGATGCAAATGCATACTTACCTACGCTCTTTACATTTGGTAATACTACGCTTGTCAGCGAAATACAGTTATAGAATGCGTAATCTCCTATCGTTCTTACCGATGATGGAATGGTTATCGATAAAAGATTAGTGCAGTTTTCAAAGAATCTGTCACCTATCGAGGTAAGGTGATCGGGTAGCTTAACGCTCGTTATAGCGGTGTTACCCTTGAAAAGGTCGTCAGCTAACTGAGTTACTGGCTTACCGTCTATCGAAGATGGTATTAGAATATTGGAGTGATTGCCGTTACAGGTGTGATTTTTCAAGCTTGTAATTATAATGCTATCACTGTCAACATAAGTAACTCCACCCGATGTATACTTGACATACTCGTATTCAAAGCAGTTGAAGCTCGTTCCGTTATTATAAATGCTTTCATCGAAACAGCTTTCCAAATATCCGCCCGATGGTCCGAATACTGCTATACCATAACCGTCCTTATCATAAGTGTTTGCGAATACATTATTGCCTAATAAAGCTATTTCGCCTACAAAGTATGCTTCATATAACGAAGTGCAACCGTTAAATGCGTTGTCACCTATCTCTCTTACCGTTTGAGGGAATACTATCCTTTCGAGCTTACGAATATTCATAAACGCTGTCTTCTCAATGGTCACTATTCCGTCGGGAATTATTACGCTTGTAGCATTGATGCCTGCAAATGCTTCTTGACCTATCACTGTTACACGGCGATCGTTGATATATTGAGGTATAATAACAACCTTATTAACTTCGCTCATATCGCCTACAGGCTGATTATATGAAACGATCTTAACGGTATCGTCTGCAAGGTATTCGATAGTATAAAGTGACGATATGATGTTGTTTTCCTTAAATGAATCGGCACTGAATAATTCGCCTGAATTGCTCGACAATAGATCGGTATATCTTCCGTCAGCCTCTTCAAATACAGGGTCGGTCAAATACTCATTGATAAAGCTTAAATATAGGTTACTTAAATATTCTCCGTTTTTCTTAGGTCCAAAAATCAACAAATTGACGCTTGCGCCGTCAAATACATGCTTACCTATTTCAAGATCCTTATTAAAGGTTATAGATGTTAGGTTGGTAGCAGACTTGAATGCACCGTCATTTATCTTCAATACCGTCTTAGGTACGGTGAAGGTCAATGCAGAATTGCTTGATAAGTAGGTGTGTAGTACAGTTTGATTGATATTATACAATGCACCGTTTTCAAACATATAGTGTTCGTTTTTGTCTAATACGATCTCGGTAAGATTACCGCAGTCGGCAAAAGCACCCTCACCGATATATGTTACGCTCGATGGAATCTCTATCCTTACAATGCTGTCTAAGCCATTGAATGCGTTCTTTGCAATACCTGTAACATAGCTTACCTTTCCATTAGATGAGATAATCGTTGACGGAATAACAATGTTATTATGACTAACTGTACATGCATGATTCTTGATGCCTGTGATTATTAACTCGTTACCGTTTATGGCACTCGTTTCAAAGCAACAAGCGTATTTTACATCTTCTACGCTAAAACCTAAGCCGTCAAGCGTCTTATATAACGGTAAAGAGCTTAACTCTATTCCCTTAGACAATGCGTCAACATAGACCTCGCAAGATGATAAATCTACTCCTGTAAATACATCGGTATAAATACTGATATCGTTACCCAAGAAGTAGATGCTATCAAGCTCTTGACATTGATAGAAGGCATTTTTGAATATCTTAGTGACATTCTTACCTATAACAACACTGCGTAGATTTTCTACACCTAAGAAGGATGCTACACCTATCGTTGTTACTGTGCGAGGTATATACAATGTCTGAATGTCTTGGTTGTATTGGAATGCTCTTTCGGCAATAACAGTTACCTTTAAGTTATTGATGAACATCGGTATAACTACATCCGTCATACCCGAAAGGCTGGCAATATCATTCCAATTAACAATGGATACCGTGCCATTTTCCATATTTTCGGTGCTTGTAACAAAGTAGTTCAACGGAGTGGCTCGACGGAATTGAACATTGTTTTCTATACAATACAATTCAAGCTCGTTACCAATATATAAGCTACTTACTTGTAGATCCTCGTTTGTATCTATAAATGCATTCTTACCGACAGTTGCGACCTCGCCGAGAACTTGAATATCATATAAGCTCTCACAATCCTTGAATGCCTTGTCGCTTATGGTCTTAATACCGCTACCAATGGTTACGCTCTCAAGTTTCTTTGTGCCTGCAAATGCCAAAGGCCAAATAGAAATGACACTGTCGGGAACGGTGAAACTTATATTCTCCTTACCCGACGGATATGCATAAAGCACGCTCATGCTGTTATTATAAAGCACGCCGTTTGAATCGGCTCTAAAATGACTTGAACCGTCTGTTGCTTCCTTAACAATAAACTTTTTAAGTCCTATACAGCTTGCAAATGCACCCTCAGAAATGGTTTTTAATTCGGCATTAATTGTAATTTCGCTAACGGATACGCCTTCAAAGGCTCCAGACGCAATTATTTCGGTTCCGTCGTTTATAGTTAACGAATCTCCTGCTATACTGCTTACGGCAAGGAGTAGCTTCTTACCGTCCTTGGTATAGAATGCACCGTTAGTGAACTTGATGCTTTCATTATCGTCCACTACTGTTATATCGATCAACGGACACCCATTGAACGCTCCTATACCTATTTCAGATACATATTCGGGTATTACAATAGTATGTAACGATGTTGCCGATGCAAATGCACCGGATGCTATCGAAACGACCTTTTTACCCCTTATCATGGACGGAATGATTACATTATCGTGTGAATAACCGCATTCGTGATCCTTAATAAAGTCGATCCTCAAGCATACATCATTATTCTTGACTATCTCGCTTACAACAAAGCATGTGGACGGTGTTTCGGTATTGAATGCAATTCCGTTCTTGGTCATATAATCGTGTATCATACCCTTTGAGCTACCCATAACGGTCTTATAGTATACCACTAAATTAGCACCTGTGCCCTCAAATACTCTTGCACCTAATGTACAATCGGATACGAAAACTACCTCTCTTAGTACGGTACAGCCTGCAAACGCTTCATCACCTATAGAGGTTACACTATAAGGTATATAGATATATGTCAAGTCGGTACAACCCTCAAATGCCCTTGCTTCTATTGTCTTAATGCTTGTAGGCAATGAAATAGAATTAATAGATGCACTCGAATCGGAGAATGCTCCGCTACCTATAGAGGTAACCTTTACTCCGTCTATAAACATAGGTACTACATAATCACTATGCGATGCAGTACAGTTGGAATGACCTGTCAAACCTGTAATCTTGACCGTTCCGTTTTCTATAACATACTCAAAGCATTCTTTATGGTTCCATGCAACGAAGTTATATCCTAATTCGTTACAGTAAGCCTCTAATGCAGTTCCCCAAGGAGCATATATGATAAAACCTTCCATGCATCCTACAAATGCGTTTGTAGGCGGTGCAAAATTGTTAGTCATATATATTTCCTCGAGATTGCTCATATTCTTAAACGCTCTCTCGCCTATTACCGTTGTAGAGATAGGTACTGTCAAATACCTAATCCCCTTAACGCCTTCAAATGCTCTCGATCCGATTTCAGCGACAGGCTTAGCGGTTTCAAAGAATATATCGGTAATCATTGAATCGAATACGGTGTGAAGTATCTTTCCTTGTTGCTCATACAAAACACCGTTATCGAATAGGAATGATATATTCTCTTGATTGACATAAACCTCGCTTACATTTTCAGAATATGTAAAGGCTCCGAAGCCTATTTCACTAATATCTCGACCAATAGTAATGCTATTAAGCTTATCGCTGTTTTCAAATGCACCCTCGCCTATAATGTTAAGCTCGTTAAGAGTGACTAATGTTTTAATTCTCGAATTCAATATAGCCTTTCTCGTTTCTACCGAATACATTGAGTTACTCAATGCATCTATGTATAATTGTGCATTATCTATATCGAAAGTATCTTGATCGATAACAGCCTTGGCATCGGCTATCGCAATATCGGTCGAATAGAAAGCCTTATCGGCTATTGCCTTGACCTTACAATTTTCTATATAAGATGGAATTACAAGCGTATATAGGTCACCTATTACAGTCAATCTGTTATTGCTGTCAATGTCCTCTTTAGCATAGACTGATGCAACATTTTGAGAGTATCCGTTTATCACGATATAGCTTTCCAACGTATCGTGATCTACTGTATGCACATAGTCAAGTGCTCTCTTCGGTGTATATGGAATATATTCAATGGATGAATATTCAGATACTTGATGACTTAGATATGAATCTACAGGTGCATAGACCTTGATACCCTTCTTAAGTTTACCAAAGGAATCTACAATCTCTTCATTAGTAACATTATAAATATATTCGTATTCGCTACCGTTGTATTCGATAATTATCTTGATAGCATACTCACCCGATATCCACTTAGAGTATTCGTAAGTCTTAGATTGCTCATGACCGTTGGAATCGGTATATACTCCGTCAAACCTACTTAAAATAGTTATACTGTCATCGAATAGGTATTCACCTACATTGCCATCTGTGACATATACAGATATATCACTGTATGAATAGTTTTCTGCAAATGCAAACGATGTGCGTAATCCGCTTATTTCAAAGGTCTTACCGTCTTGTTCAAAAGAAATAACACTTTCGGGATCGTTTTCTTCCGCTCTATTGATGTCTGTATATCCTTCAAGGTATATCTCTTCTAATGCATCCATATTAGCAAATGCATAATTACCTATAAATGAAACCGAAGATACTGTTCCCTTATCGTTTACATATTCCGGTATTCTTATGCTTACGATATTGAGATTGCCTTCAAAGGCGTAATCATTTATCTCTGTTACCCATTCAGGTACTACATATACTCCCGATACCCCCGAACCTGTTGCAAGATAGGTATGGAGTAAGCTCTCGTTATTACCATATAAAGTGAAGTTGCTAAACGAATAATATGGTGTATTCTCGTTTATCTTGGTAAGCTTTCTACAAGAAGAGAATGCTCCAACACCTATATACTCAACCGATCTCGGCAAGAGTACGCTTGTCAAATTCTTAGAATATGCAAACGCTGCGGATGCTATCTCCTTTACCGTTGCAGGTACATCATAGTTATTGAGCGTGGATGTAGCAAGATATACGACTAACTTAGTCATATCCTTATTAAACAGTACTCCGTTAAGTCTTGATGAATTAACAACGGTGTATTCCTCGTTATCCATTACAATGAGTTCTTCTACATTGAATGCACCCTTCATAAATGCATCGGATATGGAAACGATATTATATAAGAAGGTCAAACTTCTTATTTCGGTATGATCATCAAATGCTCCTTGCTCGATAGAAACTATCTTATAAGGCTTTTCGTTCTTATAAGCGTAGAGAGGAACAACTATTTCTTCTGTACCCGAATCAAGTGTAGCTCCGCCCTTTTTCGTATTCAAACCGAGTATATAGGCAACATTTTGTTCATTTTCAGTTGTTGCATCTACAAAACGGTAATCAAATTTATTATAATCTGTCCACGGTTTATAAACAGCAACAAGGGAGGTATTACCTGTATACCATTCGAAGCCCGATAACATTTCATCTTCACTCGGCAATACACCAAAATAGTTGTAGATAAAGTATCTATGAATATTACTGTACTTAATCTCAAGCTCTTGGTTATTATCGGGATCGCTTCCGCATGGACCGTATGCAACAATCCGTCTCGATCCCCAATCTCCGACCAAGCCGTCGGCAGTTTTAATACCAAATATATCGGCTTCAAAATCAATGTCACTTACATTCGATTCAAAGTAAATGTAAGTCAAATTATCCATATTTGCAAAAGCTCTATCTCCGATCTTATTTAGTGAATACGGGAGTTGAAGTCTTGCAATGTTTGTTCCTTCAAATGCACGAGGTCTGATTTCAACTATATTGCTTACATATACGTTACTCAATACATTACCCGAACCGTTATCGACCGAGAATAATGTATCTTGCATACTCTCTGCATAAGAATAAAGCATTGTATGTAATATGGACTTACTCTTATTGTAGATAATGCCATTGACAGAATCAAACACATAATTCTCGTTATAATTGCTTATTTCAACAGTTCTAAGCTGTGTACACAATGTAAAAGCTCCGTCTCCGATAGATGCAATCCTTTCGGATATGTAGACAGTTCTTACATTATCATTACCATAGAATGCGCCGTTACCGATATTTTGTATACCGTTAACTGTAGCTATCTTAATATTCTTACCGCCTACAAGCTGAGTTTGTATCTTAACGGAAACATCGTTACTTTCGTTTGACCAATCAAAACGAATTTCGGAATAATCGGTCGATGCAAGCATTGCCACGAGTGTTCTATTTTCAAACAAGGCACCCGAATTGAATACATATTTACTTGTTTCGGGAAGTACTATATTTGTGAGGCTGTCACAATCTGCAAATGCTCCGTCACCAATCTCAAATGAACTGTTTTTATTAAGGACAGTTACACTCTGAATTGCTTCGCTAATGAATGCATAATCGCCTAATGCGGTAATTTCTTTACCATATGCATAAATAGGTATTACGATATTACCATGGTCACAATTACAATCGTGATGAGATAGTCCTACTATCGTATTACCCAATCCGTCAAACTCAAAACAATGCTTATCTGTATGGGTATATAGGTTAATAGGTAAAGAACTATCAGTCTTTAGCTTCTCGACATATAATTCCAGTCCGCTTTGTGTATTCTCGTAGTGATCACTATAATTAATTCCGTATTGAGGCATATAGATATTCAAAGAACCGCCATTATAGATATTCAAATGATCGAATACGCCATAATTACCATCCACTATGGGGCTATTTATGTAAGTTTCTATATAGATATTACTTAAATAACGTGCATGGGAATAAGCACCGCTGATAATGTCGGTTACTTCAATATCTGTTCCTAACCAGTGACTTTGTCCGCTTCTTGCAGAAGGATATGCATAGAATGTTGCGGAATTACGGTCAGCATCATTGTATCTATACAATGCATTATACTTATCGGTGAAGAAGTACTTATTTCCGTCTGCAACCTTAAATTCTACAAGGTTAACGCAACCTACGAATGCGTTAGCACCGATATATTCTACATTCTTACCTATGGTAATAGAGGTCAATGCCGATATTCCATAGAAAGCACCGTCTTCAATGCGTGTTACTGTATCGGGTACAACAAATTCTTTATCTTTATTTACAGAAGCATATACAACAAGAGAATCAAGCACTGTTATCTTACTCGAATTATAGTCGGAATCAATCTCCTCATTCTTATATAATGCACCCTCTTGAAGGATTATTTCATTAATCTTTTCGTCATTTTGTACATAGTAATTATCGCCGTTCTTGGTAATATCGAGATTAATCATTTCTTGAATATCACCCGATAAGCGAGTAACCTTGAGTGTATGTACTCCGTCATATAATGCTGTTAAAAAGCCCTTATTAATTCTCAACCCGTCTTCGTCAAAGGTGAAGTTAAGCTCGGCATTAATCATAATAGCCGAGATCCTTGAGAAATCTTGAACGGTAAAGAAGGAATGACTTAAGACAAGATAATTATCAATTACTCTATATTCCTCGGAATATCCGTTATATTCCACTGTTCCCAATTCGGTATTAAGTTTGAGTAACAATACGGTGTTATTACCAAAATCGACCGCCCTAAGTGTATGCTCACCGACTTTTAGTGCATCTAATAACGATTTATTAAGTCTTATCGCATAGGTACGCTCTTCTTGATCGGGAAGGTCTACTCTCTTATAATCAAGCTCGCCCTCTAACTCTACCTTTTCAATAACTGAATTTTCTTGGTCGAGAATATCGGCAAAGATCATAGCATAAAGCTTTTCAAATGTGAATGGAGAATTACCCGTAGGAATGATATCTGTTAGATTCATACAACCCGAAATAGCTCCGGTTCCTATGGTGGTTATATTCTCCGGGATAGTTAAACGCAAAATGTCGGAATTATGAGCAAATGCATTGTTCCCGATAGTTGCTACGACAACTTTTTCATATTCACCATTATTCTTAGAATAGGTTCCGTCATTGTTTTTGACATAGTAATAGGACGGAATAATCATATCTGCATGATTTACCATACAAGCATGTGTTTTTAATCCCGAAACAACATACTCGCCGTTTATCTCTTCATACTCAAAGCATAAAGAGTTCATCATATCGTCATCGAAAAGCGAATAATCAAGTACATTGATATAATTTCCGCTCGTTGCTAAGAATGTATCGCTTGTAAAATAACCGTCAAGCTCAACAAAATCGGACGAATAGTAAACGAGAAGTTTATTGCCATTCTGATTTTGGTATCTCGTAAATGCTGTTTCATATAAAACAACATCGCCACTGAAGAATATCTCTTCAAGATTACTCGATTCGAATGCATTATCACCCACCGTTTGGATATTAGAGCCTACATATATGCTCTTAATCGATGTATTATAAAAAGCTGATTCGCCTATTTCGATAATGGAATCGGATAATATAATTCCAACTACGCCCTTAACATCGGATGCAAACGCATTTGCACCTATAGATGTGACCTCTACTCCACCAATGTATTTCGGTATATAGATAACCGATACATTTACATCATAGCCCTCTTTAATTCCGCCTATTACTAATGTTTCGTCCGCTTTTGATATCAAAATAAATCCGTCGGAGGAAATGCTGTTACGGAATTGAATACCCTCAGATAAGCATTCATATTGAACACCATAAAATGATGAAGTGCATACCACACACAATTCGGAGTTTACACCTACAAATGCATTCTTACCAAATGAACAATCGGAGTTGAATGTAATCTGTTCTAAGTTTACAGCACCTGCAAATGCTTCTTCACCGATATATTTGACCGTGTCGGGTACATCAAAGGATCTGGCTGAAAGTGTATACATATAAGTTATCAATTCAACCTTTTTGCCACCCTCTGTTCTATACAAAGCACCCTGTTCATATGTAAAGAATTGATTATGAGTCAATCCGCTTATAGAAGTCAAGTAATCGGCTCCGCTGAATGCGCCCGATTCTATTTCACGAATGGACGAGCTTAATATAAGATTGCGTATGCTACTACCCTCGAATGCACCTCTCTTAATGACTGTTACACTTTCGGGCATGGTGTATGTAACGGTATTTGCTAAACAAATATAAAGAACAGAGCCTGTATCATAGTCTGTCAAAATTCCGTCGACAAATTTATAATCGGTGTTATTTGAATCAACGGATATATTGGTTAGGTTATCACAACCAGAGAATGCACCTGCATATATCTTGGTTATCTCGGCTGAAATTCTCAAGGAATACATCTCACTAAGTCCGTTAAATGCACTTGAAGATATCACCTTAACAGGCTTACCTTTATAATAGCCTGGCATAACTATATTTACATGACCGTCTTTACAATAGTGATCCTTAACGCCAATAACAGTATAATACTCTTCATTGCTATTGTAGGTATACTCGAAGCATTCCGGATCGGTAACCGTATTATAATTAACGAATTTGGTATACATAAGCTTGGAGAACTCCTCACTTACTTTACCTACCTTAGGTCCATAGGCCTTTAATTCAAGAGAATTATCTCTAACTAATGTTGTTCCTATATCTTCTATATCACCCAAGAAATAAATCTCAGTTAGCTTATTACATCCATAGAAAGCATAATCACCGAGATATTCTACGCTTTGAGGAATAGTGATATTATTTAGCGATGGCATATAAGCAAATGCATAATTGAATATTCCGAAAATGTTTTCGCCTATTATGATGCTCTCTACATTATCTGCTGAATTACCGTCTATGTTAGAACTAAATGCAGATTCACCGATATAGTATATCTTATATTCAATTACAGAGCCTTGCTCGATATCATAGTAAACGGATGGAATTACGACTTCGCTTTCATTTCCGTTATATCCAATTATACCGGCACTTAATGTAGCCTTATCAAGTGCAAGAATAAAGCCGTTAAGATCTCTAACATTTGTATGCCATATACGATACTCGAACGTATAGCCGACCCTATTGAGATTCTCTACAAAGTAATTATATACATATGTGTATGGCTGTTGCTCTGCACCGCTTAATGCAATTCTCAACGATATGTCGGGCAAATAGATGGTTGCACCGATAGGTGAATCGTTTGATTGATTTAAGAATGCGGTATATCTGATAGACGAAGATGCAGATTCTTGCTTTATATTCTCGGGAATTGAGCCTGCTGATGATGCAAAATCGCCAAGGAAATAGATCGAGTCAAGACCTTCGCAACCGCTGAATACATAATGACCTAAGCTTTCAATTCCGCTTGATAGGCTGATAGACGAAAGCTTGACACAATTACGGAATGCGTAATTTCCTATCGACTTGACGGAAGGCATATAGATAGATGACAGTCTTGAACAACCGTCAAATGCATTATTATAGATAGTGGTTACAGTGTTAGGTAATTCGATAGATATCAGCTTGCTATTAGCAAATGCATAAGAATCGATTGAAATTACCTTTCTACCGTTTATCTCTTCGGGGATTACAAGGTGAGAATGGCTATTCTTACAAACATGATTCTTCATTCCCGTAATCTTAATGCCTTCGCCCTCGATAACATAGTTTAAGCAAGATTCTGTTTCACTCGAAACATTAAGTAATTCGGGATAATATGTATCAAAGAAGCTTAATACCTTACTGTCTTCGTTAACGGTTATATTTACTTGAGAATTTACACCCTTAAATCTTTCAAGATCATCTACCGACGAGCCTTGAGATACTGCAAGAGTCATATCTCCGCCAAAGAAAATGCTTCTTAGAGAAGAACAAGAGTAAAATGCTCTATTACCGATAAATTGTACGGTAGCTGGAATATATACCGAAGAAAGTGTCGGGAAACTATTAGATAATCCCGATTCATCAAAAGCGTTATCACCTATAGCGATAACCTTATATCCCTCAATATAAGACGGTATTATAATGTTGATGCCGTTTTCGGTAAAGCTTACTCGGTCAAGTCCATTAATAGTTGCACTACCGCCACTTACGGTGTAATGGAATTTTGAGGTCGATTCCGAGGATGCAAAGCTTACATTGTTTTCACAATACAATTCTAATGTTCTACCGTCCGGACTGTATACTACAACGGATTCTGCATTGCTGAATGTATTAGATGCCAAGAATACAACATCTTTTTCTACATATACCGATACAAGATTGGTACACGATGCGAATGCTTGATCTAAAATATAGCCTACACTGCCACCGAATGAAACCGAATACAGGTCGTAACAATCGGCAAAGGCTCTCTTACCTATCTCATCAATATCACCCTTGAATATTACGGATTCTAATCCCGATACATTCTCAAAGGCACTTGCTCCTATCTCATAGACAGAATTAGGTATTACAAGACGCTTAGCGGAACCAAGATATGCCAAAATAATGCTCTTAGAAGCATTATACAAGGTATTATCACTAAAGGTGAAATACCTATTATTTATAAACTCAATCTCTGTAACCGACGAATTTTTGAATAAGTTGATGCCTAATGCTTCAACATTTTCACCCATTCTAACTTTTTTAAGTGATACTGCACCCTCAAACGCATTATCTCTTATCTCCTTAACGGAAGAAGGAACTGTATATGATTCTGCAGTTGAAACAGATAAATAACTTATCAAAACGCTTCCGTCACCATTGAGCAATGCGCCAGATACCATTTCACCGCTTGCCGAATTGACAGACACGAACGAGTATCTCGAATTACCCTCGGCTATGACGACATCCTTCAGTTTGGAGCAACCTGCAAATACATTTGTTCCAATACTTGTAACTGTGGATGGTATGCTTATTGTTTCTATCAACTTGTTTCGGAAAGCCCCGTCATCAATGGCTTTTACCGTATATCCGTCAATCTTTTCAGGAATTCTAATATTTGTATGACCTGTACAAATATGGTTGCGAAGTCCCTTAATTATTATATATGGAGCATTTCCCGTAGATAACGAATAAATGAAGCAACTCGACGGCGTATATAAACAGAACGGTATATTTACCGACGGATCATTAAAATAATAATAAAGCATCGAATAACCCGATTCGGTAACTTCCGGTCCTGTTACTAACAATTCGGAGTTACACTCAGAGAACACATCGTTACCTAATGAACAGTCGCCTGCAAAAGTAACACCGCTGAGCGAAGCATTCTTATAAAATGCATAATTACCAATATCAATAACTGTAGACGGTATATAAAGAGAATTAATAGCAGTATTACCGAATGCATACGATTCGATATGCTTCAAGCCCTCGAATAATACTATCTCGTTAAGATTCGAGCAACTGAGGAATGCATTTGATAAAATAGTTTCTACCGTTTCGGGTACAACCAATTGAGTTATATTCTTATTGTTACCAAATCCGCCTATAGAAACAACAGTATAAGTATTTTCATCCTTTTGTACCGTTGCAGGTATGATAAGCTCGGTTATCGAACTTAAGGATTGCTCGGCAAACTCGTCAATAAATCCGTGAATGACTGCAGTCTTGTCTAAATCGTTATATTCAAAATCAAGATAGTTTGAAGCCGTCCAAAGTTTGAAAGTGTGACCTAATTCTTCGCATGAATCAGATAATGCACCGTCCTCAGACTCGGCAAATACGGTTATTCCCTGAGGATTGATATCTGCAAGTGCCAAACTCCAATCCGAAACGTCGAATTTATCTTCATTGAGAATATATAGATATTTCAAGTAAGTACAGCCCTCGAATGCGTTAGAGCCGATCTTGTATACCGAATTACAAATTACTTGTTGCAAAATGTTTTGGTTATATGCAAATGCATAATCGCCGATAGCCCATACAGAATCGGGAATCTTATAACTTGAAACGCTATTTACACATAAATATGTGTGCAATATATATTGTTGTCCGTTTGTTCCTTGCTCTCTTTGATACAATACACCGTCTTTTAGATAGTATACCGCGTTACCTACTCCGATAGATAAATCGGTTAAAGATCCACAGTTGACAAAAGCACCTGCACCTATGGTAGATACGGAATTAGGAAGCTCTAAACTCACAAGCGATACACAATTACCGAATGCACGTTCTCCGATATATTCTAAGCATGCACTTCTATTATCTACAACGGATAAATTGGTACAACCGTCAAAAGCATAACTGCCAATATAAGTAACCTTTTCGGGAATAGCTATGCTATTTAACTGCGTACAACCTGCAAATGCGTTAGAACCTATATATGTTAAGGTTTCGGGAAGGGTAATAAACCTAATTCCTTGCTGACTCTCAAATGCTCCTTTACCTTGAGCATCGTTGTAGTCTATTGATGTTATTGTGTATACCTTTCCGTCGTGCTTAACTGTTTCGTTTATTACAAGATTGCTATGTCCGCCAATACAGTCGGTATGTGGTGCCAAGCCGATAATGGTTGCTGTAAGCATTTCTTCGTTGTATTCAAACACAAAACAAGAGGATTCACTTACGATAGATACCGTTAATGTGAAGTCTAATGTATTGACAAGTGTGATATTGTCGGGAATAAATGTTACCTCATAATTCATTTTAGTGGGAGAAACTACACCTGTATAAGTCCAAGTATATCTACCACTGATAGGAATATGTACTCCGTTACTGTCTACATAGCCCGAAACAAGCATGCGTGCAAGGGAAGAATCAATTAGATCATCACTCAACTGCTCGCCAGTTTCAACTCTACGGTTCACGATAGGTAAGACAGAATTATTGCGGTCAATAGATGCCGCTACAACATTGACCTCGATTTCTACATGTGCACTCTTGTATTTAGAGTAGCTTAAACTCGGAGTAAATACTGCCTGATACTTATTCCCCCCGTCTAAACCGGGATAAATATCGGGAGATACCCAGCTAAGAGTACCGTATACTAATTCACCCGAATTATCGGGATTACCGAATTCGTCGGTTGCATACGCTCTTGCCGTATACTCGGGAAGATCTACATCTGATAGCTTTGTTCCAAATACAACACCATGAATTGCAGAGAAAAGCTTGGGATCTATATCTTGAATGGGTAACTTATTAACTGTTACCTTAATTTTTACTTTAAAATCATTCTTGTCGAATCTGTATATAAAAGATTCGTCAGCCATGGTAAATAATGCATCGCAGTAATATGTATCAAGTTCGTCGGATGCAGAATAAATCTCGGGTGTAGATAATGGATTTACCCAAGAGAAGGTGCCCTCCACCCGTCTTATATCATATTCACCGCTATTAGCGTTATAGTAATTGTAATAAACGCCTTGAGGAGCGTTGGGATCGGAGGATAAAATACTGTTTTGAAGGTATTCACCGTATTCGATACCGGATGCTATTGGAAGCACGATATTTAACTCGGCGGATAATATTTCAACATCTATCCTTACCTTGACACTGCTCGAATACTCAATCTGATCATCGGGAGTGAAAATTGCATAGCACTTAGCTATTCTTGTGGTTTTATCGCCCTCTGGAACAAGTGTAGCGTCTTCCCAAGAGAATGTTCCGCTAATCTGGTCGGACTGTCCTTTAGATGTGCCTAATGCACTCGATAGAACAGATTCGGAAAGAGGTTTACCGTAAGAAATCGAAGAAGCCGAAGGAATTACATATATAGAAGAATCGTTGAAGGTAGGAGTAAAAGGTGCAACCGTCAATGGAACGATTACAGGAGCTGATACCGTATAATTATCGGTATCGTTAGGTGTAAATATTACTGTATAACTGTTTTGATTTTTAACTTGAACTAACGGAGCGGTCTTGTAATCATATATGATTACTTCACCGTTTTCGGTTACGGTGCCCCAAGAACAAGTACCTTTAACTGCTGTATAGTCATCACCCTTAGGAATACCGAATACAGCCTTTGTGAGTTTACTTTCCATAAGAGATTCACCGCTTGAAACAGAGGATGCTGTTGGAATAGTATAACAAACAGGAGTAGCAGGAACTACATTTACGGTCAAGCCTTCCTTAGTTACAGCCTTCATGCTTACTGTAGTATAGTTATTATAGAATGAAGAAGAATCGTCGGAGTCTTGACCTGCCGGCGTAAAAACTACATCGTAGCTTTGATTTTTAACCGTTACAGAAGCGGTTGCCCATCCAAAGGTACCTCTAACTGCTTCACCCAATACGCCAACTACTCTACTCGTAGAGTCGGCTGTACGAGGGTTTAGCTCGGCATCATCAAGGCGGTTACCGTATGTAATGGTATAACTACCATTTTTAAGTGATGGCCAAGATCTAACTGTAGGAACAGCCTTTTCGATAGTAATTGAAAAAGTGGTCGATACCGACTTATAGCCCTTAGCGTTAAAACTTACTGTTGCCGTATAACTTCCGGCATTTACGCATTCGTCTACTACATTACCCTTACCATCGGTATAGCTAATAGACCATTCACCTTGAGAACTTGAGCCGTCAAAGGTGTATGCACCGTCGCTTGTAGCCAAGCTAAATGTAACGGGATTACCGTTATAGGTTTCAACAATATCGTTGACTATGATACTGACCGACGAATCGTTCTTACAGCCCACAAAAAGGACTGTTGATGCGACAAGCGTCAGACAGAACAAGCAAATCAATAAAATTGACAGATGTTTTTTAGACATAAATTTACTCCTTAAGCCCGCTTCAACGACAAACAGGCATTTTAGTCATTATTCATAAAGATTTTACTTATCAAAATAGGTAATGTCAATAGTTCTTCTCTATATTTAATTTATTATATATAAAATAAATCTTAGGT
>CAZUET010000009.1:0-29837 GCA_964619685.1 uncultured Christensenellaceae bacterium | reverse complement strand
TCGCTATACCAATTCCACAATAATCGAATAAACGATTCTCCCGATTTTTCAGGCGCAAATGCGTGCAATAAGAAAACTTCTCTAAACATCCTTTTGTTTTCTTTAGAGCGAAATAAAGTTTTATTATAAGCATTTAAACAGTTCTCAAAATCATTATAAAACTTAATAGGTGAGATAGATGAGTCCTCAAATATTTCGCCAAAAAGTTTAGTCCAAAAACGACCTTCGCTTTCATCGTTCCAAGACTTTGCAATATTCACTATTAAAACAATTAATTCGCAAATATCTTCTCTTTTATAATATTTACTCCAAGTATTTTGAGCTGCACGATAAAATTTCTTACAGTCTTCCTTCATTTGGGCGATTTCGTCTTCATCGAATTGCACGTCACCAATGAAATCAGATTGCATTGCTTGTAGAATTTTATTCTTAAGTTCTTCCATACGACACCTCGTTAGTATAATTCAAGCAATTATAACACACTAAATATGACAGCCTCCGTCATATTTATAAAATTAATCTGTTGTTTTCCAATAACCTTTACGATTTGTTCCTACCCGAATAATTAATCCTTTTGTTTTTAATGAGTCAAGCGCACGTTGTACTGTTTTTGTTGTCTTAGATATTTCAATTGCAAGTTCTTCTCTTGTTAATGAAGGTTGTTCTTTTAATATTTCGTAAACTAACTTTTCGGTTTTTGAAAGGATTATAGGGACATTATATTCTCGTTTAGGGACATTAATTATCGCATTAGGGTCATTTCTTAAAAATATAAATGAAAAACCTATAGGCGTTTTTTCATAGGAACAACTAACGTCGTTTTCTTTGCAAAGTGTATAAACTCTCTTAAATCCACTTGCAAAAGACTCTATATCGTGGCATAAATATAACACTTTCGCAATTAATTCATTTCGTATTATAGACGAAAGATTCTTGTTAGCAAAATCCTCAGGGGAAAACTCAGGTGGAAATTCTCCCGGATTATATATAACAACTTTTCCCGGATGCACGTCTATTTCGTGTTGGGTAGACGTTCCGTATTGAGCGTGAGCAAAACTATTTACTACAATTTCACGGAGAGCTTTCAACGGTATTTCGGGAATTTCCTCTCTTGTAACATTTCCAATTTCCGCGCGCCAACGAATATTTTTCTTAATATATGTAAGTGCTTCATCAACAAGATTATAAATGTTGTTTTCCGTTCTATTTATATCTAAAAACGTTAATTTTTCGTCCGTTGCGAATAGTGCCATCTTTAACGTTACAGGACCATTATTTCCAAATAAAACATAACCTGCGTTATTAAGTTGTCCGTCTTTCAACACCCCAAGCTTATTAAGCAGTTTTTCGGCATCGTATCCATCGTCGGGAAGTCGTCCACAGGCAGTAGCGCGAGAGTAGAAGTCTTTAAGTGCTTTTTCATCTACGTCATTTATTGAAAAGGATGTTGCGTGCTGCTCCCAATGTTCAGAATATTCATTAATTAACATCATTTCTTTCAATTCTGCAGGGGTTAGTTCACGACTTTCATCAGCAACTCGGATATAATATTTGCCATAAGCAGAATAGGGCTTATATTTTCCACTAAATTTCACTTCAATAATATCACAACCGTCTATGGTAACTTTTTGTACTTGCGGATATAATTGCGGCTTAATGCTTTCGAAAATTGTTCGAGAAACATCTCTTAAAGTTGATTCTGAAACCTGCAATCCTTTAACATCGCCATTAGGAGCAATACCAAAATACAAAACGCCGTTTTCGTGTTTATTTAATATCGCCACAATATCTTTCATTGCATCGTGCAGCTCACCCGTTGTTTTCTTAAACTCTAATTCTTCTGTTTCGTGTCCAAAATTTATCATCTTAAACCTCCACTTTTTAATGACACTATGATTATAACATTAAAAAATAAAAATATCAACATAAAATGTCCCCATTTTTGTCCTTTTGTTTGTCCCTATTGATTTTTTTGTCGAAACAACCGATAAACAGAAGTATTATAGAAAATTTTTAGAGAGAAAAAGAGTCCGATTTCTCGAACTCTTTCTAACGAACCTGCTATTTGGTTAAATATTATTGTGTAATTTTCCCCAAGAATACCTAACTAAAACGGTGGGCCTCTTTTTTATGTCCTTATTCTAATTCGAATGCACCGGTGTAAAGGCGGTAATATACGCCCTTTTCGGCAATTAATTGCTCGTGAGTACCACGCTCGATGATTCTACCATGATCAAGAACCATGATTACATCGCTACCCTTAACCGTGGATAATCTGTGAGCAATAACGAATACCGTTCTACCCTTCATAAGGTTATCCATTCCTCGAGATACAAGCAATTCCGAACGAGTATCGATACTCGATGTTGCTTCATCGAGGATCATTACGGGAGCATCTGCAACGGCAGCTCTCGCTATTGACAGTAACTGTCTTTGACCTTGTGATAGGTTGGAGCCGTTAGAGTCAAGCATCGTATCGTATCCGTCGGGAAGTCTGCGTATAAAATCGTCGGCGTGCGACATTTTAGCAGCAGCGATAACCTCTTCGTCGGTTGCATCCAATCTACCATAACGAATATTCTCCATGATTGTGCCCGTGAATAGGTTGGTATCTTGTAAGACTATACCGAGTGATTTACGAAGGTCCTCTTTACGGATTTTATTGATATTAATACCGTCATAACGAATCTTACCGTCGGCAATATCGTAAAATCTGTTTAATAGATTGGTTATAGTGGTTTTACCTGCACCGGTAGCACCTACAAACGCAACCCTTTGACCGGGTTTAGCGTACAGTGTAATATCATGCAAAACAGGTTTTTCGGGATCATATGCAAAATCGACCTCATTAAGCGTGATATCGCCTTCCAAAAGTTTAAGTGTCGTAGTACCCTCTTCCTTGTGGTAATGCTTCCAAGCCCAAGTACCTGTACGGTGATCAGCTTCAACCAACTCACCCTCATTATTGAATTGAGCGGGTACGAGATAAACATAGCCTTCATTAACTTCAGGCTCTTCGTCCATCATCTTGAAAACTCTATCTGCACCGGCTAAACCCATCATAACATAATTGACTTGTTGCGACATTTGGCTTAATGGATTGGTAAAGCTCCTACTTAGATTCAAGAATGCAACTATAGAACCTAAGGACAACTCAATCATACCTCTAAGGCTTGGTGTGTAGACATTATTTATAGCCATCAAACCGCCAAAAACAGCAAGTAATACATACTGAAAATGTCCGATATTCGACATTATAGGCATAAATATATTAGAATAAACATTCGCAGCTGTAGAGTTTTTACGGTATTCATCATTAACTTTATCGAAATCCTTTTTAGAGTTTTCCTCGTGATTAAATACCTTAATGACCTTTTGACCATTGACCATTTCCTCAACAAAGCCATTGACTTGACCTACAGCCCTTTGTTGTGCGATATAGTACTTACTTGTCTTTCCACCGATAGTTTTGATAAGCACGAGCATTACAGCCAAGACACAAATGACTATCAATGTAAGGTATACACTTGTCATAAGCATTGCAACAAATGATGCGATAATTGTAAATGACGAGCTTAGTATTTGAGGTAAGCTATCCGAAACCAATTCACGAAGTGTATCGGTATCGTTGGTATATCTACTCATCAATTCGCCCTTATTGTGTGTATCGAAGTACTTGATAGGCAACTTTTGCATCTTAGCAAACATTTCTTCTCTAATATTTGCCATAACCTTTTGGGATATCTGACGCATCGTATAGTTAAACACGAAATTGCACAGCACCCCGATCAAATAGCAACCGCCCATGATTATCAAGTATTTCCAGAACGAATCAAATGATGTACTGCCTACCTTGATAAGTGCTTCGCATTCATTGATAATGAATTGTATAAAGTAGGAAGCAACAACGCCACTTACCGAAGAGAAGAATATGCAGAATATAACCAAAGCCATACTCTTCTTATTCTCAAATATATAGGACAATATACGCTTAAGCGTTCCTGCCGGAATATTTGGTCTTTTACTCATTTTATTTGAAGAAGCCGATCTCTTATTCATTTTCCGCTCCTTTTACCTGTGAATAGAAAACTTCACGGTAGATTTCACTATTTTCCAATAATTCTTCGTGTGTACCGACGGCGTTTATTTTGCCGTCGTCCATGATAACGATCTTATCTGCATCCTCTATACTCGAAACTCTTTGAGCAATGATTATCTTGGTCGTACCGGGAATAATTTTCTTAAACGCATCCCTTATCATTGCATCGGTCTTGGTATCGACTGCCGATGTTGAGTCGTCGAGAATAAGTATTTTGGGCTTTTTAAGCAATGCCCTTGCGATACAAAGTCTTTGCTTTTGACCGCCCGAAACATTGGTACCGCCTTGCTCTATATGGGTATCGTAGCCATCCGGGAAGCTTTCAATAAAGCTATCCGCTTGAGCCAATCTACAAGCCTCTTTGATATCCTCATCGGTAGCATTTTCATTACCCCACCTAAGGTTTTCTGCTATCGATCCACTAAACAAGGTGTTCTTTTGAAGAACCATGGCAACATTATCTCTTAACACCGTAAGATCATAGTCCTTGACATTGTGACCGCCTACATAGACCTCACCGACTGTTGTATCATAAAGACGAGGAATAAGCTGTACAAGGGTGGTTTTCGAGCTACCTGTCGAGCCTAAGATTCCAATAGTCTCACCCGACTTAATAGAAAGATCGATATTTTCAAGCGCATATCTTTGCGCTCTTGCAGAGTAGCTGAAGCTGACGCCCTTAAACTCGATACTGCCATCAGCAATCTCTTCGATTGCATTTTCGGGATTAACAATGGTAGGTTCCTCGTTGATAACCTCACAAATTCTTTCTGCGGCGGGACGAGAAATGGATACTATAACGATAACCATAGAGGTCATCATCAGGTTCATCATTATCTGCATTATATAGGTAAGAAGACCTGTAAGGTCGCCAGTTGTCATGGTCACACCGCCTGACTTAACTATAAGATTAGCCGAATAACCGCATACAAATAGCATTACTATGTTTATACACAGTGTCAATGCAGGGTTTGAACAAGCCATAATCTTCATAGCCTTACTACCTATTTTATAGATGGATTGAGAAATCTTATTAAACTTCTTTGTTTCGTGCTCTTCTCTGACATAGGACTTAACGACACGCATACCTAAAAGGTTTTCCTCGACAACTACATTTAGATCATCGAAGGTGCTGAACATTTTCTCAAACAGAGGATGTACAGAGCGCATAAGCACAAAAATGATTAAACTCAATACCGGCAATACCGCAAGGAAAATCAAGGGTACGACATTATTGATAGTAAAGGACATACACATTGCAAAAACAAGCATCAATGGAGCACGGAATGCCGTTCTTATAACCATTGCATATGTATTTTGCATTTCAACGACATCCTTTGTCATACGGTTGATTAAACTTGCCGTTGAAAATTTATCGATATTAGCAAAGGAAAAACGCTGTATATTATAATACATATCCTTTCTCAAATTCGATGCAAATCCCGCCGCAGCGATAGCACAGTATCTACCCGACATTGCACCGAAAAACAATGCAACAAGTGCAGATAGAACCAAAAGACCGCCATACATCAATATGGCATTCATATCTCCTTTTTTGATACCCTCATCCACTAAGAAGGTCGTTATAAAGGGGATCAACACATCCAAAACCACTTCAAGCGTGATAAAAATAGGAGCGAGAATGGATTCTTTTTTATATTCTCTTATACTCCCTGCGAGCGTCTTTATCAAGTGCTTGGCGGGCTTCTTTTCTTTCTTTTTCTTTTCTTTCATCTTATTCACCCTTTTCATATTATCTATATTGTTTCTAATAGTATATTATATCACTTCAAAAAAAACAATGTCAAACAACTAGTGAGATATATAGGTTACTTTTGACCTTTTTTGTCGCCAATTAAATGTCTTTTTTGTACTCTTTTATTAAAATACTTTTAATAAAAAAGAATTTGACACAACACACCCCATTAAACCGTAGTCTAATACAGGGTATAGATGCCAAATTCCTTTTTATACAGACATTATAATTAGTAATTTCTTTTAGTAGACTGCTTTATTTTTCGACAGTTCAAAGCCTAATCTTATTTGTAGCAGTCCCATTTCGTAGTGTACTTATATCAAGGTGAAAATATTTACAAGCTACAACAAAAGAAAATTTCGATTTATAATTAATTATGCTTATGTATTTCTACTCCCTCGCAAGACTGTTTTTCAATGGTAGGCACGATATAAACATTTGAATGAAGCTTAGAGACCTTTCCTTGAATATGTTCAAAAATTTCGTTATCGGTCAGTTCACTCTCATACGGAATGGCTATATCAAAGATCAAATTGGTACGCTCGGGACCCTTGACCATACGAAAATCATGTACATTGAATGTATTATCAAGATCACCTACAATACATCTTATTTCGTCCTTATATCCGTCCAATTCGGGATCGCCAATGACAATAGGATCCATATGAACGACAAGGGTAATATTTGTATTTTCGCAAAAATCTCTCTCGATAGTGTCTATCAATTCATGGCTTTCCATAACATTGACCGAGCTATCTACCTCTACATGCACACTGGCATAATACATTTCGGGACCATAATTATGAACGGTAAGATCGTGTATTCCCAAAACGCCGTCATATTGCATTATGCGATCGTAAACGGTTTTTGTAAGATCTTTATCGGGAGCGGCACCAAGAAGCTGATTCATTGTGTTTTTAAGTATCCCAAGACCTGCAAGAGCAATCAAAACGGCAACTATTACGGTAGTTATTCCGTCAAAATACAAAAATCCCGTCCATTCAGTCAAAAATACAGCCAAAAGGACACCCGATGTCGCAAAAACATCCGATACACTGTCGGTAGCGGTTGCTTGTAATAAGTCGGACGAATATCTTTTAGATAGCTTACGATTGAATATAAACATCCATAGCTTACCGAGTATAGATGCGCCCAATACACCTACCGTCCACCAGCTAAAGCCGGTAGAAACCGGATCTATGATCTTACCGACACCCTCGGCGAATAGCTGAAGTGCAAGTACTGCTATCACTATACCGACCGCCAAGCTTGCTACGTACTCTATACGCTTATGACCATAAGGGTGATCCTTATCGGCAGGCTTACTTGATAGCTTAAAGCCGATAATAGAGATGATATTATTACCACAGTCGGATAAATTATTGATACCGTCGGCAAGCGCTGACAGTACGCCAAAAAGCACACCAATGGTAATCTTAGCAAGAGCAAGCACGATATTTATTACCATGCATACCACGCCGGATAGTCTACCCACAGCCGTTCTGACGTTACCGTCGGTAGTTTCCTTATGATTTTTTACGAATAATTTCAATAATAATTCCGTCATAATTCGATAATATTCAAAGGAGTTGTAAAAATACAGTTAGACTATATCTCGTATTACTGCACTTAGCGAAGCACTTAAAAGTTCATAGTCTTGCGGAACAAAAATTTCATTGAGCAACAGTTCTTCCCCATCCTATCATATCCAAACGCAGTTAGCGAAATCGAACGGCAAAGCAGTGCAAGGTTCAACCGAACAGTATCTTGGACGGAATATGCACCTTTCATCCGCAAGAAACCAAACGCCTACGGCATTTGATCCTCATTGTATTCGGATTCTGACTGCGCTCAGTATGTCAGCGGACGGATATTCGCTTATATATATGTTCAATATGACGGAACGGAAAACACTATGAAAGCGGACGAAAACAAGTTTTTTACATTTTTTCGGGCATTTGTATTCCCAATAGTCTAAATCCGTTAGCAATTACCGTCTTAACTGCTTTTGTAAGCATCAATCTTGCATTTTTAACTTCTTCATCGGCACCGATAATTCTATTATCGATATAGAACTTATTAAACAACGAACAGATATTCAAGATGCATCTTGTGACTAAGTACGGCTCATTCTTTTCGGTAGCGTCCACAAGCACATTAGGATAACTCGATAAATATCTCAATAATTCCTTAGAAGTATCGTCGCTCAATACAGAGTAATCGACCTTATCACCAAGTGTAGCCTTTTCCAACAAACTATTACAACGCACATATGTGTATTGAACATAAGGACAGGTCTCACCCTCGAATGTCAAGACTTTATCATAATTAAAGGTAATATCCTTAATCCTGTTATTGGTAAGAACGCTAAATACTACGCTACCAAGACCGATTTTTTCAGCAATATCTTGTTTATTTTCAAGATTAGGATTTCTTTCGTTAATGATAGTATATGCCTTTTCTACTGCTTTATTGATAACATCTTCAAGATATACCACAGTACCCTTTCTCGAAGACATACTGCCTTCTGCTAACGATACCATTCCAAATGCGACATGTTCGAGATCCTTAGCCCATTCAAAGCCCATTTTACGAGCGACCTCGAACCACTGTTTGAAGTGAAGGTCTTGCTGATAAGCCACCACATATAGGCACTTACTGAAATTATATGTTCTTGCTCTATATAAAGCAGCAGCAAGGTCACGAGTTGCATATAAGCTTGCACCGTCCGATTTTAGTATCAAACAGGGAGGCATACCCTCTAATTCAACTACCTTAGCACCTTGAGAATCCTTCAAAAGACCTTTTTCGTTAAGGATATCGATTATCTCACCCATTTTGTCATTATAGAAGCTTTCACCATTGTAGCTATCGAATGTTACGCCTAATCTGTCGTACAAAACACAGACCTCATCCAAGGTAACCTTTTTGAATTTATTGAATAATTCAACAGCCTCGGGATCGCCCAATTCAATCTTTTTAAACCATGCACGAGCTTCGTCATTAAGGCTCTCGTCCTCTTCGGCTTCCTTATGGAATCTGATATACAATTCATGAAGTCCTCTAACACCTTTATTGAAAGAGTTTTCGTCGCCCCACTTCTTATATGCGACTATCATTTTACCGAATTGAGTACCCCAGTCACCTAAGTGATTGATACCGACTACGTTATAGCCCAATTCCTTATAAATTCTATAAAGAGCAGCACCGATAGCTGTTGCGGATAGGTGTCCTATATGGAAGGGTTTAGCAATATTGACCGAGCTATAGTCGATACAAACGGTTTTACCGCTACCAATGTCACTCTTACCGTAATTTTCACCCTTACCGAGAATGTTCTCAAGGGTGCTTTTAGCAAGATATTCGGGATCATACTTAAAATTTAAGTAGCCCTGAACAGCTGTAATAGACGAAACATATTCGGGCTTGACTATTTTTTGAGCAAGATCATTAGCTATCTCTATTGGCGACTTATGAAAAAGCTTTGCAAGTTTAAAGCAAGGCATACAGATATCTCCCAAGGAAATATCCTTAGGGGGCATCATGAGTGCAAGAGCGTCTTCACTACCGAAATCGGCAGAGGCTATGGCGTTTGAAATTAATTCAGCAATTTGTTTTTTATACATATTATCACCTATTTATTGTCGGGAACGACCAATGTATCGCCCGAGGCTATGGTAAAGTCGAGTTTATCTTCTTCAAGCTTACCGAACAATACCGAAATTTCACTTAATACCACGGTAGGATCGTAATTAACTACACCCCAGTGGATATTTTGAACATTGAGTAAATCCAAAACCTTCTTAGAACTCTTAGGCATTACTGGCAAATACATGTTTGCAATGTTAGCAATAAGATATAAACATGTTGCAGTAACCTTATCAAAGCCTTCTTTATCTTCCTTAGCTAATACCCAAGGTTTACTCTCGTCATAGTAACGGTTAGCGAATTGAACGAAGGTATACATTTCTTCTAAAGCGGCACGAAGCTCATTAGCTTCCATGAGTGCTCCAACCTTTGTATATTCCTCTTCAACAGCCTTAACGATAGCCTCGTCAATAGGTGCATTAGGAAGCACACCGCCGAATTTTTTGAGCAAGAAAGACAGATTACGATTAATGAAGTTGCCCCATCCACCTACGAGGTGCTTGTTATTGATATCTATCAAGTCCTTCATTTGGAAACTTGCGTCCTTACGTTCGGGATTGAAAAGAATGAAGAAATAGCGGATAACATCGGAATCGAGGTTGTGAAGTAAGCTATTGACCGTAATCAAATTGCCCTTACTCTTACTCATTTTCTCGTTATTGAGATTGACATATTCGCACGAAACGATACGGTTAGGAAGTCCGATACTCTTATCGATTGAGCAAAGCAATGCAGGAAGTATGATAGTATGGAATACGATATTATCCTTACCGTGAATATAAAATCTTTCGGTTTCGGGATCACGAATAAATGCTTCAAAATCGATACCCTGCTTCTTAGCTGCAATTCTACCTGCGGTGAAATAACCCAAAACAGCCTCAAACCATACATAGATACGCTTATCGTCATAGCCGTCAAATGGAACCTTGACACCCCAAGTCAAATTACGAGTCAAAGCACGATCTCTCAAGCCTTCCTTGATATACTTACGGCTTTCGTTAATAGCGGTCGAACGCCAAGAAGGTGCATTTTCCTCGATATTCTTTTCGAGTGCATCTTGGAAAGCGGTCAGCTTAAAATATAGATGCTTATCTTGTCTAAGCGTGGTAGGATTACCGCAAGTTTTACACTTTTTACCTATAAGCATATCGGGAGTAAGTGCGGTCAAACAGTTATCGCATTGGTCACCTGTGGCAACCTTTCCGCAAACAGGACAAATACCTGTAAGCTCTCTATCTGAAACGAATTTACCGCAATGCTCACAATAATCGGCATCCTCGCTCTTCTCGTAGATATAACCGTTGTCATAGATCTGACGAAGGATCTCTTCTACTTGTTCGCCATGCGACGGTTCCATTGTTGCAGAATAGCAATCATACGAAAAATCAAGATCCTCAAAATTTTTCTCAAATTCTCTTGCATAGTGACCTGCAATATATGAAGGATCTACACCAAGCTTGCTTGCTCGTAATGTAATAGGGGTACCGTGACAGTCGGAACCCGAAACATATAAAACTTGACCGCCTGTCTGACGGAAAAAGCGAGCCAAAACATCACCGGGCAAAAGCGCTGCCAAGTGTCCGATATGAAGAGAGTTGTTTGCATAAGGCCATGCACCACAAATAAAATATTTTTTCATCCAATGCTCCTAAATAAATAATATCATAAATATTTTTACGATAAAAACATTATATTACAGAACTTCCCCATAGTCAACAAAATCTTTGAAGTGTTGTTTTTTAGCCCACCCTATTCCCGTCCGGTTATCCTAAGCGTAGCATAGGCTGTAGTATTGTATCCACTTTTTTATAACAAGGATATAGATACCGTCACTTTGCGTCGCCCTACGGGTTCGACTACAAACTTTGTTTTCCGCTCAGTATGACAGGACGGAATTAGTTTGGCAATGTTGAGCGTAGCAAAAATCAAACCGTGGAACAATTTGGTATCTTGCGGACGAATAACATTTTGATACCGTAATAAGAATTAGCAACAATATTTAATCAATTAAAAAAGTAACCCATCAACTTCTCGACAGGTCACTTAAAGTGGGGGAAATTGTAAATAGACTTATTAGTCTAATGATACCAAATTAATACTTTTATTAAGCCAAGCCCTTCAATATTTCCATTAGCTTACCTTTAACCTTTTTAGCCAATGTTGTCTCTTTTATTAGGTCGGGCATTTTATCGATCTCGGACCTCATCAAAAGGTCGTAGAGATCCAAATTATATTGATTTTCGCCGTTAGCATTTGCAAGCACTGTACGGAATTGCTCACCTAAGTATGCTTTTGTATCTATAGTACATACGGTCGCATCTATCACTACATTTTCTTTTGACTGTACGCCACTTATCGCAAACGAAGAAACTCCGTTATAATTAGTTATTTCGGATGTAGTGGCATTACTTACTCTTACATTCTCGATAATTACATTAGGACACTCTATTTCAAAAGTTCTATCTTCGCTAACGACGGATCTATCTCCGTCAAATGAAAATTCTATATGCAATTTATTTCCGTTAACGCTCTGTTTAACAGCGGTACGCAACCATTTACCTTTACGGTAATCTAAGCTCTCGCCGTCGTCCTCATAGACTACACAATTTCCGTTACCGACAAACATTCTAAATTGCATTTTCGTTGGATTAGTCGATATATCATTTCTCAATTCGCCGTCACGATATATAATTGAGCCGTCCTTAACGAATACTGCCATTTCACCTAATCCACGGTGAATTGTATAGTATTTGCCACCCATATATCGAATTCCCGAGTAAATATCCGTCCAATTACCTTTTGGTAAATAGACCTTTCGTGATGCCAATCGTGAATTGTTATCTGTGCGATCTGTGATCGGACAAACCAACATATCGCCCAACATATATTGACATTCTACCTTGTATGTCCTTTTATCTTCGGGATAATCGTAATATAGTGGGCGAATAAACGGCATATTATCATAATGATTTACACACGCAACGCTATAAAGATAGGGAACTAAACGCTGTCTGCGTCTAAGTATATCGGTTGCAATCAATTCAGTCGCCTTATCATAATTCCAAGGCTCCTTACCGTAGAGAATACCCGATGCACTGTGCAATCTCATAATGGGGTTAAATAGTGCAAATTGTAACCACCTAATATAGAGTTGCTCATCCTTGATACCGCTATGGTGCGCACCTATATCGTGACTCCAAAATGTATAGCCGATATTCGCTGAAGATGCAGTAAAATCTACTACATATTTCAATAAACTCCACTTTTGAGTTGTATCTCCGCTAAAGCCTAACGGATAACGATGAGATCCGACACCGGCATAACGTGACAATATCAATCCGCGCTTGCCTTTGGCTTGACTATCGTAGTATTGATAGTGATTAAGTCCCCATAAAGGATCCAAGCCTTCTATTTTGCTGTTGGTACCCTGTTGCCAGTCTATCCACCAAAAATCCACGCCCTCTTTTTCATATCCGTGTAAAACATCTAAGTATGCTTCTACAAATGCATTATCGGTAATATCAAAGGGAACAACATGCTTACTTTCGGAATCCACGCCTAAACGCTTACAAACCGCCTTATAGCAGTCCTCAAACCACCTATATCCACTTGCAGGGTGTAGGTTTAGCGTTATGTGTAAATCACGGCTCTTTATCGCAGATAAGAATGCACGGTAATCGGGGAATAGATGCTTATTCCAACTCCAACCAGTCCAACCATGCCATTCTCCGTATTTTTCCTCGTCAAGCTCTCCTTGAGGCGGTACACCGAATTCCTTTTGGAGATCGACATAGTGCCAATCCATATCCAAGGTCGCTACAGTTAGCGGAATTCCCTTTGAACGGAATTCATCCAATAATGCCAAGTATTCCTTATCGGAATATGCCCAATAGCGACTCCACCAGTTACCAAACGCAAACTTTGGAAGCATTGGAACCTTACCACTTATATCGTATAGATCGCTGACCGCTCCATAATAGTCGTTTGGGTGGATAAATATATAGTAATCGTGTTCGGATGGATTAGCGTGTATCGTTCCGTCATCCTCTATTACAAGAGAGCGATCATCGTATACAGCTATACCGTTTGTGGAGCAAACACCGTCGTCAAGGATTTTCTCGTCGGTGTAATAGATATCATTTCTTTCGTGAGTAACAGGATCGTCATAGTGAATATTATCATCTGGCGACATATCCAGTGTACGAGTAGTGCCCTTAAGGTTATGCTCGTTATTTAGTGGCAATTTTTTGCCATCGATAACGGCATAGCTCCTTAAAAAATCCTCGCTATCTATTACCACCCTTTTATCGGATAGCTCAACGATTATCCGTTTACCGTCTTGTCTAAAACTAAACGAAGTTGCTTTTGCTTTTCTAAACCAAATAGCTTGAGTGCATTGATCCACAAAAACACCGTATTCGACTCTTAAAAGTCCGTCATTTAGCACGCTTACACGACATTTACCCAACGAAAAAGTTGCACTAACATCAGTCTTACTATCGGAATGATCAACATAATGTATTTTCATATTACCTCGCAATTCGTTCGGGCATTTAGCCCGAACCCATGTGTATTTATATTGGTTTCCCGACAGTTTTTCTCGGGAAACTATAACGGCTTAATATTAAACCAATCGAAATATGCAGTATTCGCGCCTGCATTCAACGAAACATAACCGGATGAAAGCTCTGCATTGTTAGGTAAAGCTGAAATTTGTGCAGTGAAACTTTGTGAACCGCTACTTACTGTAATAACGCCATTAAGAACGGTTACCGTTATCTCTACATATCCGTCAGCATCCTTTACTGCCGTAAACCCATAAGAGGTCAATGTATCCTTACCTACAAATAAGCCGACCTCGCCACCGTGCCATATTGTAATGGTAAGCGCAGATGATTGGTGATTGATATCGGGAGCAGACTTATAGAATTCAAACGCAGCAAAGCCACCACCGTATAGGTTATTAGCAGCCTTGACTCTAAACGAAGCGGTGAAGTTTTGATAAACACCGGTCGCTAATGCCGCACCTGCATCCCAGTTCAATGTGGTAGATGCGTCTATAACAAGGTTACCCTCGTCGATATAGATCTGTCCGTTATAGCGGTTAAGCAATGTTAAACTGCTATTACCGTTAAAATCATTTTCATATGATTCTGTAGCCATCGTATTAGGAACATCGGCGTTAGCAGGAATAGGCTCATCCAATGCAATATTGGTATACAATTCAAGCGTCTGAATATCGACATCGCCATTGATAGCCCATCCACGCAAGTTGTTTAGCTTCACTCCTGCATTTTTACTGTAAAAACTCAAAACGCCACGGAACAGCTTGGTAGATCGATATGTGAAGATACGCTCGTACATATCAACATTATACTCTTGCGCATCGTTGAAGTCAATCTTGTCAATCGTTAAATTTCCGTAAACATAAGAAACAACGAGATAAACGCTGGAAATGTTAGCAATGGTAGTTTGCTGATTTTTAATCTTTTCTTCTCCGTCCTCATAGATCGATATTCTACCACGGTCATCAAACTTGATTGACAAGCCGTCAAGATAATACTCGCCTGCGTTCTTGCCGATAGACAAAACGAAGCTACCACGAGCTATGGTATTGATACGATTCAACTGAAGATTAAAGCCTAACGCTAAGTCATTTATACCAAGATCACGCATTGACGCATAATTGACATCGTTATCGGATGACAATTCAAGCTTGGTATTACCGCCCTTTTCGGTCACGTAGAATGTTCCATTATGAGATGCATAATTACCTGTAGGCTTATATGTGTTATAACTGCCAAGCATATAGGTTGCATCCGAAGAAACATATGCGGTGTAACCATTGATAGGAGTACGGTCGTCATATGACAAAATCAAGTTATTATCGGGATCGTACACATATACATACTTATCAAATACTCTCAATATGAATTGATATTTTTGATCGCACTCTATCGTCATTTTATGCTCATCAATAACGTTTCCGTCGGGATCATTCAATGTCAATAATCCGTCCGAATAAATACGGAAGGTATAACCGTTAATAACGCTTGTGCCTGTCGAATCAAATGTAACTCCGATATAGCTATCCTTATTAGCAAAAGTCTTTGGAACAAGGGTAAATGTCGAAGTGAAATCTGTTAAAGGATTTAATAAAGAATATAGAGTACTACCTTCTTTTTCGGTTTGATAGACATAACCACGCTCATAAGTAAAGCCGTTACCTTTACCGATAACATACTTTAATTCGTAGAATGAGTCCAAATACTCTGCAGATGAGAAGTTAATTTCACCGTCTGTAAGATAATCCTTGACATTATCTACACCGTCACCGAGTGAGAACCTATCGATAGTTATGGAGGAATCGACACAAGCAATACCAACGAATATTTCACTGTAATTGACATTATATTCGCCTATTATCACAATTCCCGCATCGGTTATTGCCAAGCCCTTATAATGTGTGCCTGTCTTTTCTATCTGCAATGTCTTAACTGCAACATTGGATTTTGAGTATACAGATACCATTCCGTTTATAACATGTGCAATTACATAACTACCATTGTATTTACCCAATAAAATGTAATCATTTTTAGTTTGATATACGACCAATCCGCCTATTCCGTTATCTAAAATGCTTTCAACAGCTATTTGAGCGGTAAAATCGCCGGAATGCGCACGAGTCAACACAAAGGTCGGCTGTTTGCTCGATATACATAAATTGCTATTACTTAGCGAAATTGCCTCGCTATTACCTTCAACAAAGAATTGACTACCTAATGAGGTCAAGAATTCGCTTGATAGTTGTTCTTTTTCTTGATCCACCTTAAAATCTATCTTACAGCTACCCGAAATGGGTGAAAATCCTAAGTAGATATAATAATCAAAAGATAGATCTTCGGTAAATTCTTCCACGATTTTACCGTCAATGGTGGTTATAAATTGATTATCGTTACTACGAGCGATAGCTATTTCGGAACCGTTATTATAAGAGATCGATCCACCTAAAACAGTTTTACCGTCTCTAATTATCACCGATTGAAGGGCGTTCCCCTTAATAATAACGCCATATGCATCGGATAATACATCATTGCCGTCATGAATAAGAAGTGCATATTCGCCACCCTTGACGGATGAAATAGTTTTTACGCTTGCTTTATAGTTATTAAAACCGGGGCGGTATACAAATCTCGAAAGAATGCTTCCGTCGCCATTTAATGTGAATATGCCGTCGCCGTCTGCGGTAACGATAGAACTATCATTAGCACCGCTTACCGACTCTAACATAGCTACATAGTCATTATCAATAGGCCTATCAGTAAGAATGGTTCCTATAGGTAAAATATCCAACTCGATCTTTTGATCCTTTACAGTGTATACCTTACCGCTGAAGTAATCATACAGCTTACTTCCGTCTTTAAGATTGAGCTTATCCACCGATAAAGTGAAATTCTCAACAGTGGTCGAGTTGCGGTTAAGCACCGTTATACATACATTATCCGCAAACCTTGCATAAGCATATATATCATTAGGATTATCGGTGTATTCGGAATATAGATTCATAAATCCACCTGTACGGTACTCCTTAGCAAACTCATTACGAACAGTGCTTAATGCCTTAATGAAATTGTATATATCATAGTCGTAGGATGAGCTATCCCAATTCATTGAGGTATAGAACGAATTGGTCATAGTACCTATATCGGTGAGTTTTGTAGCCGTGCTACCCGTTTCCTCGTTAAAATATACACACGGAGAGCCTACATAGGTCATCATCAAAAGATATGCGGACATATAGCTTACCTTATCATAGCCAATCTCCTCATAAAAGCTTGCGGTATCATGGGTGGTAAGGAAGTTATATAAACTGTTAGAAACGCCTCTTGTAAATGCTCCGAATACCGCATCAGACAAAGCGGTTGCTAAGATCGATGCATTGGAGGTATTACTACACCAAGACAATACTGCTTTTTGGAAATTATAATTCCATTTAGAGTCCAAAATACCGTCAGTAAGTTGATTAGCGTCGGCATGCTCGGATAAATAAAGGATCTCGTCGCTCACCTCTTTAAGATATGGACGGATGTCTTGTAAAATCTGAGTTGCAGTCTCCCAATTATCTGCTCGAGAGCCTGTCAATGTATTACCTACATCCATACGCCATGCATCGATTCCAAATGTGATGATATAGGTAAGCATTATAGATTCTTCTTCGGTATATATCGTTTCACGAGTGATCTGGTTTGAAAAATCTATCAATCCACCACTCCAAACACTTTCCTTAACATTGCCGGACTCGTCACGCTGAACAAAGCTATAAAAGCTGTCTTTTACGAGATTGGGATATCTAAGTGTAATATTGTATAGAATGTTATTAACATTGCAATACTCAAATACTGCATCCAACATTATCTTCAACTCGTCCTCGTGCAATTCGCTTACCAATTTAAGCAATTCAACATCATTGCCAAGTGCGGAGTCTATCTGATAAAAATCGTAACAGCCATATCCTGCATTATGGTTTGTGATCCAAAACGGATTGACAAAAAGCGATTCTATCATCAATACATTAGATAGATAGTCTTCTTTAAAGGTTATACCGGATAGATCACCGCCAAACCATTCACCCATTGAAGCGTTATGTCCGCCCCACGGAGTTTCAAAATCCATTCTTTCACCACTGCTTACACCCGTTTTATCGTTGAGCGTATTGAAGTTATAGAAGGATTCAGGCATTATCGAATACCAAATGGTTCCTTGACTCCAATTGGGTGTACGGAAATCGGGATATACCGCCCAATCACCCGAAGTGGATACAGATTGTTCGCTAGATAATCCGTCACGGTTATAATAGACCTTATCTATATTGTTTTGTACCAAAAATTTGTAGTTATACGGTGCCTCGTTTGCAGGCAGTGTACCTATCCAATAATCATAGTAGCCTGTAACATCCACCTTTTCAAATGTCATTTCTGCTTGATGATAGGTGGGATTGACGCCGTTATAATCAAATGTATACAGTATTTCTGCAGTTTTTACCGCACCGTGCTTTGCCTTTAAACGAAGCACTAAGTTGTTATCACTTGACGGTGATACCTCGGAAATATACTCGCACGCCTGATCGTGGAATAGGTCACCTTCGTTGAGATATTTATTGCAATATGCTTCCGAATAGCCCTGTTCAGAATTACGATCGAGACTAATAACACCGATTATAACACCGGCACATCCTAAGCACAGCAATACAACTATAATACTTATACTAATTATTTTTTTCATTTACTTCTCCTTAAGTTTAGCATGTGTTTTTACATCCATAAATTGATGTAGAGATCAGCCCTTAACGGCACCACCCGTCATGCCTTGTATGAAATATTTAGAGAAAAACATGTACACTATTACCATGGGAATGGTCAATACAGTCAAGCCGGCACAGTATTCACCGAACATACTGGCATCTGCCGCCTTGAATTGTAGAACCTTAAGCGGTAGCGTATATACCTCTTCATTACCTAATGTGGTTATCATAGGCCAGAAGAATTCGCTCCAAGCCGACTGGAACGCCATTACTGCAATGAGTGATATTACAGGTCTCATAAGCGGTAAATCAATATGCCAAAACATTTTCCAAACACCGCATCCGTCTATAAATGCCGCCTCGTGTATATCGCTTGGAACATCCCTTAGATAGTTACTTCCTAACATTATTCCCAAGCTTGGAAATCCTATCAAACACGGAATTATCAGCACCCAATAGGAATTAAGCAGTCCCAGCTTATTATAAAGCAAAAATAGTGGAATATAGGTCAACTCACCTGTAAAAAACATTGTAATTACCGATAGAGATTTAAAAAACTGCGAGCCTTTAAATCGTATTACACTGATAGCAAAGCTGCCAAGTGCCGAAAACACTATGGTTGCAAGCACGCTGATAGCTGTAATTACCACACTGTTTATCAATGCTCTAAATAAATTGTTACTCTTTAAAACAGTTGCGTAGTTGCTAAATGATATCGTTGCAAAATTGATAAGTATCGGATTCTTAATGTATTCCGAATAGCTCTTCAAAGATGTTGCAAAAACGAAATACACCGGGAATAATATGCTTATCGTAATAATGACCAACAAAAAGATGAGCCATGATTTGAGAAGAACATCGATTATCTTCTTTTTACGCCTTTCCTTATCTACAAGTATTCTCATATCAATTATTCTCCTTTTTGTTAAGCGTCTTATTCACTATAATAGTGACCACACCAAGCACGACCGCTAATACTATTGACATCGTTACCGATTTGCTTAGGCTTATGTTACTGATATCCTTACTACCTAAACCGATCTTGTAAATAAGCAACGCTACAGGGGTGAGATTGGTCGACAGATTGCCGTTTGACTGGAACAAATAGAATAGGTCAAATGATTTTATACCGCCGATAATGGATAAAATTATATTCAACACTGTTGCAGAGCGTAATAAGGGCAAGAATATTTTTGTGATAAGATGCAATTTGTTTGCGCCATCTATCTTTGCTGCCTCTACAACATCATTTGAGATATTAGACATATTTACTAAGTAGATTACCGTAGTCATACCGACATAACGCCATGTATTTGTCACGATCAAGCAAATAAATGCAACTATATCGTTACCCATCCATTGGAAGGGCGGATTTTGTAGACCGAAAATGATATTTAATATACCGTTTTCATCACCGCTATACATCATTATCCACATAGCAGATACAACTGCACTAGGCAAAACAACCGGCAAATAAATCAAGGTACGGAATATACCTCTAAGCCTTTTTGACAAGAAATAGAGCATTACCGCCAATAAAAAGCCCAAAGCCGTTTGCACAAGGGTAGATACTACCGAAAATGCCAAGCTTACACCTACCGACTGCCAAAACCCGCTTGCTTGCTCATTGAATACCCATTTATAGTTATCAAGTCCGACAAAGCCTATATTGTTAGTATTAATCTTTAGATCGGTAAAACTGATAATTATCGAAAGCACAAGCGGAAAGATTATCGTGATCGTTGCGCCGATGATCATTTGACTCGAAAACAAATAACCCTTCAGGTTCTTGTGCTTAATTATCGAATAAGGTTTCTTTTTCATTTCTTAGCTCTTAATATTCAACCAGCTGAAATCACTATTCCAGTTATAAGTAATTGTTGGATCGATTGTTTTTAGACCTGCGTCGGCAATAGCTTGCTTATAGCGGTTATATATCCCCGTTGCCACATCCTTACCTGTCGCATTCTTATTCTTTCCAAGAATGTAATTAATAACATCTTCACTGTTTTTTGTGTCAATATTGCTTGTGGAATACTGAATGTCATTCTTAACAAACAAAGATTTACCGCAGTCACGCATTGCGTAATTGACGGCTTGATCACGCTCACTCTTATAATCGATTCCGTCAACAGCCATTATTGAATTGGTTTCTTCTGCGAAGTATTGACCAACCGTCTTACTGGTGAGATATTTCAAGAAACGAATACAAGCTTCGGGATATTTTGTATATTTATAAACGCTAAACCCGTCATAGTCACTGGTGATATATGAATAATCTACACCATCGGGAGCAGGTATAGCCATAAAGCCAAGTTCCATTTCTTCAGCATCGTTAAGTAGATACAAATTGTTATTGTTAAGGATGACCATAGCAGCATTACCTTCTACGAAATTACGAACTGCGGTCTCCTTGCTCTTGCCTTCGCATTGACCGAAATAACCCTTGCTATTCCAATCCTTAAGTTTATCAAGCATTTTGCCCTCTAACTCGATATTTTTATCGGAGTTGGTGATAAGTCCTTGAGAATATGCCGGGTCTTGATATGAACCTAATTGCAGCTCCGAGAAGTTTTGGAATGCTGTATATAATCCGGTAAGCGATCCGCCCGAAATACCAGTTACTGCAAGAGGTGCAAATGAAGCACTCGAGGATAGCTTTCTCAATGCAGCAAGGGTGTTTTCAAACTCTTGTAAATTTGTAGGAACTGCTATGTCATTCTCTTCAAAAAGCGTTTTGTTGTATACCAAAACTTCGGCAGTACAACGGAAGGGTACACTATAATGATTATCGCCTACCTTAGCAAGATCCCAAGCCTCGCCATTCGCCTTAAACGTATTACTCCATCCGCTCATATATTCGTCTAAAGGAAGACAAACATCATTTTTAACATAACCTGCAACCTAATTGGTCCAATAGAAGAATACATCGGGTACTGATGATGATATGACCTGAGAATTAAGATAACTCGGAACATCCTCGTAGTTACTTACGACCGTTTCTATACGGATATCCTTATTTTCAGCCATGAAGTCATTGACTATCTTGGTGAATTGTGTAGAGTTTTCGCTCCAAATATGCAAAAACTTTATTTTCTTTACATTGACTCTCTCTCCTGTGTCGGGATCTATATAACTATCCTCCTGACAAGAGATCAACATAGATGCACTTAAAACTAACATAATTAGGATTAAGAAAATAGAAATTACTTTTTTCATGATTTTTTTCTCCTTGTATATAGAATTACGGTCGTCATTATTGATGCTAAAATCAATACACCACCGCCTGCTATCAATATAATAGCAAAGGTATTATCTGCAAGCCCTATTGCCTCTACTAATGTAGGTATTTTTTCTGTGTTATACACATAATCCTTGCTGTAATCGGGGTAATCGGGTTCTACAAAATAGTAGATGCTATCATAGTCGGTAAGATATTTCATCTCGAAGTCATACATTTGTGCGTTAATATCCATGAAATTCACACCAAAGCACGGTGTAAAGTCCGCTACGCTTACAGTTGCAACCACATCATCGTTTCCGTAAGCAGATACCGTATAGCTATCTAATTGCATACATTGCTTACCGTCTAAGTACATGTGCAATGTGCCATCCTTAATTACGATTTCCAATGTATATTGTTTATTAGGCTCTACCGTTATCCCGCAATTGACCTCGTAGGTAAAGTCGTATGGATTATTTGTACAAAAATACATAGCTACTTGTCCGCTTGCAGGTGAAACATTACATGATACATATACTGTTTGACCAAGCACAGTTGTTTTACCGACGATCAATCCAAGTGTACGGTTCAACTCGGGGGCAGATGTAAGCTTAAAGCTCGATTTATAGTAAACATCCATACCTTCGGTCGAAACCTTTTCTCCGTTTTTAATAAGGGTATTACTGCTTAGATAATCATTTTTAAAATAGTTAACTGCTCTAAGCCAGCTTCCCGTATATTTCATCGTTGCGACAGAGTTTTCAAAGCTCAGTCCGTTATTGTCTAAATTGCGTTGATTTCCCGAGATCGACACCTTTTTCTCGGAAAAGATATCATTATTATCATGGTTGCGAGCATATTCAAGTTCTTCTTGTCCGTAAACTATAGAAGAATAAACACCACTCTCAAGATATTTTACCGTAAGATTCGATACCGTTGCATCGATATCCATAAAATTGGCACCTGCTATCGGATGCAACTTTGTAAGATCCACACTATACTTATTACCTACTCCGTCCTCGCCCTCAATCGTCGAAAACTCTCCAAGCTTAAACGAGCCATTGACATATACAGATATCGATTCTGTAGTTTTCAGCACCGATAACCGATATATGGTATCATTTTTAAACTTTTGAGTAAGCGCTATAGTGTAGTTTACATCGGCATCACCGCCAACCTTTTTATAAAAATAAAAGACTAAGGAATTGTCTTGGGGTTGAATGTTTACCGATACATATACAGTTTCGTTAGTATCCGCTAATGTATGTCTACCTAAAACTATTCCCAACGAGCGGTATTGCTGTGCATCCGACCACTTGATATTGCAATCATAGTATGTTGTCAGCGTGCTTGTATCGGTTTCCACACCGTTCAACAACACCTTGTCTTGCGAGGTAAGAGGATTATCTACTACCATTATGCCACGAAGCCAATTTCCTGTGTACTTCATAGAATAGACACCATCCAAATATTTCATAGAGTCATTGGTGTCTCTAAGATTAGCCGAAGGCGTACCAACTGCAAGATCGGCATTAGTAGATGCCTGTCCGTCCGACAATGTATACCCATCAGCATGTGCAACCATTGGCATTGTCATAAACAACAATGTCACAGTCAAAATAAATATAAATGCTATTTTGGTAGCTTTACTTGTTAATATTTTCATGCTTATCATTTTTCACATTTATTATCCGTTTGTTTTGCTTGGCGGAATACCTTACCGATATTCCGCCTTACAAATGTGTTTTGACGCTAAACGCCAATTTCCTTTATTTTTTTAGTTCCAAGAGCCGACAAACTTATCACCTTCAGTTCCGCTAACTACGAATGTAGCTTTACCGCCTACAAGACTTAATTCATATGTTTGTCCCCATCCGTCATAGCCATAATCACCGGCTGAAGTGTTAGCATTAAGTGATACACGATATAGGTATACCTTGTTTTCGCCATCTTGAACATCAGCTTTTACAGATGAGCCATCGACAGTACCCATTACCTTACGAGTTGTCATTTCCGATTCATTTACGAATACGATCACAAATTGCTCGCCACCGCTAACAAAGGTGCTCTGTGCTGAAAAATCAAATGTAATACTTGTAGGTAGAGGTATGCTCCAAGCACCTTCCCAATGTCCATCACTCTTTGAAGATACAACATATCTGTCGCTGTCGTCCTGTAATACTATATCGGGAGATTGTCCCCACCAATTTGAATTTACATATTCCCAAGATAGTGCTTCATCTGTCGGCTTTGTGCGAACGATCTTGAAAGCATTATATTTTTCGGAAACGATTACAGTTACGGTTTTTCCGTTAAGAACTGCCTTGATCCATTCGTTGTCGGTCTTAGATTCATCGGTGTTATATAGATAAATACCGAAAATCTCATTTCCTTCTACTACGGGAGTTAGGTCCACAATGATCCTTCTATCCGTGCTTTCACCTTCCTCGGCTACAACTACGACATTGATATCGTTAATGATACGAATAGTGTAAGTTCCGTTATCGCTCAAAAATACCTTTTCGCCATCGATTTTGACTTCTTTGATATAATATCCCTCAGTTGCGGTAAATGTCAAAGTGATAGTGCTACCTACAGGAATATCGTTCATTGAATCTGCATTGACGCTAAAGCCTATGCCTTCTTCAACTACAACATCAGCCTTTCCGTTCCAGTCGGTAAATCCACCCTTAAATGTTCCACCGTTGAAATCTGTGAATATGTAGTAATTCTTTTCGCCAAGTGTTATTTCACTTGAATTTCCCCAGAATTCACTATTCTCAGAGATAGGTTCATCTTTTATAGATGTACGTAATACCTTAAATTTAGTCATTCCATCGGGAATTGCATGACGAGCAATCTTATCGGGATTCAATACGCTTTGTTGCCAAATATTTGCACCGTCATCATTGAAGAATTTTACGCCAAAACGTTCACCACCGGTATAGATCCCACTAACATTATAGTTGATATATAAGAAGTTAAGTCCTTCTTCTTTAACAATTTTACCGCTTGCCTTTACCATAAATGCAGAAATGCTATCATCCATATCATTCTCATCGGTCTGCTCCCAAAGAGTATCGTCATTATTTGAGTAACGCAACAATTGAATCTTAGCTGCACCGGTAGGAATAGATGCACTATATCTTTCAAACTCGACATTGGTAAGAGCAACAATTTGTTCTGGATCGTCTGCAAATATAAGCTTCAATTTAAGCCTTGCACCATCCGCAGCGTAGCGTGACAACTCACCAAGCTCTAATGTAATATCACGATATGTGAATCCAAGTGCTTCGATTTCTGTCTTTTCACCCTCAAAATCGCAACGAGAGCAATACTCATAAGGCTCATATCCAACCTTTGTAAATGTAGGCTCGATCTTTTCATGCGTTTTGATATCATGACCTAATGACTCGATCTCTGCATAAGTTGTGTAATCACAGCGGCTACATGTATCGTATGCTTCGTTTCCTGCCTCTGTACAGGTTGAAGCCTTTGCCTCGTGATTGACAATATCATGACCCAATGCATCTACTTCACGCTCTTCAAAGTCGTTACACAATGAGCATATTCTCTTTTCTACTCCTTTCTGTGTGCAAGTCGATGCTGTAACTTGTTCCCATTCGCCCCAGCTGTGCTCACAAACAGGATCATCACATGCAACGAATAACAACATACAGGTCATTACTATTAGCAATATTATCCCTAATTTTTTCATAGCTTTTCTCCTTTTAATTATTTTTTTCGGTATTGAAACCGATTTAGCTCAATGTAAAGGTTGCGAATAACACGCTATATTTACCTACCGTTAATTCTCCATTTTTATAGACGGATTGACTGTCGATATTTCTTATAACCACATTACTCGGATCTTCAAATGTATTTTTCGCATGTATATCGTCTGCACTTAGAATAGAACTCTCGCTCAATTTAGCATTTTGATCCATTTGAATATCTATTTGTATATCATTTTCGGTAACATTTACTATTACTACTCTATATGCTTTAGCAGATTCATCATAAGCTACTGTATGATATATACCATTTGCCTTACCGTATTTCTTAGATCTATAAGTCGGTAGCTTGCTTTGAGTTTTAATAGCAGTACAACCTGCAAATGTATTTGCTATCTTAGCAAACGGATAATATGTTGTTTGTTTTAGTACGGCTCCGTCATTTTGAGTCAAAATGGGTGCTATAACATTTACGAGTTGAGCAAGACATCCTATTTTTACATAATCGGCATTATTGATAAGGGTAAGCAATAACTCGGTAAATACCAATGCATCCGCCATATCATAATTATTTTCTAATAATGGTAAACCGTATGCCCAATCCTTTTGACGGTTACCGGAGCCATCGAAGGTATGCCAAACATTCCATTCATCAACCGATAAATAGATCTCCTTGTTCGATTTACGACGGCGCTTTTCTTCCTTGATAAGCTTTATTCCGCATTTTATATAGTCATCAAAGTTGCGACCTGATGCCAAAAATTCACCAAGAGAGCGATCTTTTGTAGGATAAGTGTAATACGCATGCATCGAAATATAGTCGATATAATCGAACGCATTGTGTAGTATCGTTTTATCCCAAGACGGGAATGTTTGAGATAACGGTGAACAGCTTCCGCATGCTACAGTCTTTGCTTGCGGACTTATCCACTTAATTATCTTGGCAGCATCGACTGCTATCTTAGCATAATCTTCAGCCGATTTAGAACAGACCTGCCATGAGCCGTCCATTTCATTTCCTAAACACCAATATTGGACATTGTAAGGCAGCTTCCTTCCGTTAGCAATACGCTTTTTTGCCCACATTCCTTGATCGGTAAGGTTGCAATATTGAACTAAATCAGATACATCCTGCATAGAGCCGGTGCCCAAATTGACAGCCATCATGGTTTCTGCTCCTGCTTTTTCGACAAATGGTAAAAATTCATCCACGCCGACCTTATTAGGTTCTATTGCGATCCAAGCAAGATCTATAACTTCTTCTCTATCTTCCTTTGGGCCTATTGCCTTTTTCCAATCATATCCCGATACAAAATTTCCACCGGGATAACGAATTATAGATACGCCCATATCGGATATTGTATCTAAAACATCCTTTCTAAAACCGTTTTCGTCGGCAGTAGGGTGCGACGGTTGATAAACTCCGTTATAGACCGATCTTCCTAAATATTCCACGAATGAACCGAAAACCGTCTTTTCGATAACGCCAATTTTATTATTTTTATTTATCTTAATGAAGTATTTACTCATATCCGCTCGTCTTCCTTAATGATTCGTAATCTTGTTCAATCTGTAAGAATGCAATTATTTCATTCCGTATTTCGCCATTTTATCCTTAGTGAAGTCTAACAGTTCGACCGCAGCAGAGTCTAAGCGTTTTTCGGTCGGGTCTTCCATTATGTCACGCCATACTCGTATATCATAGCCAACTTCATCACCCATTTGTAAGAATGGTTCAGATACGATGCTATGCTTATAACCAATGTCGGACAATGCTTTAAACACTTCGTCAAAGTCTATATGACCACGACCGGGTATATTACGATTATTATCACCGGTGTGGAAATGACGAAGCTTGTCACCTGCTAAACGAATTGCATCACCTATGTTATTTTCTTCGATATTCATATGGTAGGTGTCAAGCTGAACGCCTATGTTTTTACTGTCAACCAATTCTACCAAGTGAATTGCCTCTTTTGCCGTGTTAATAAGTGGCGATTCAAAACGATTTGCCGCTTCTACACATACGGTTACGCCCTCTCGCTCAGCAACCTTCATTACCTGTCTTAGCGAATCTGCACTATGCTCAAAAAGTGCTTCCTTTTCCTTAACTCCTATTTGATACTCGGGTACACCCCAACCGGAATAGGTTACACCACTCAATAGATCGCCGTCCATAACTGCGATTTTACGAACGATATCGCTTAGATAATTGACGCCACCGATTCTTACATATTTATCACGGTTAGCAATGTCGTAAAGCTTGTTTAATCCTAAGCTATACGATAACTCTATACCTGCCTCATCAGCGTATTTTTTTATTTTTCGGCACTCATCGTCCGTCATATCAAGTAAGGGTTGTGCTTGGAACTCCAAAATGTCGAATCCAAGTCTTGAAACCTTATCAATATAGTATTTGTAGTCTATTGACCATTTCTTTTCCCAAAAGTTTACGAAAATACCTAATTTATTCATGAGTGCCTCCTTTTTATGTATCAAAATTATATGCGTTTATAATCGAATGCCAAATACTTGAATGCTTCTTCTATGGCATCAGACCATTTACCCGATGCTATAGCAACATGATGACGATAACCGTTATTCGACATAAAGTTCAACAACTCGTCCGATGTAAAGCCGTCACCCTCGAATACAGTTCCGCATCCAAAAAATCCCTTTTCAAGCTCGTCATCTGTAAGTCTGCCATCTGCAGAGAAAGCACATAGCTCGCCGTTTTCTGTTTTCATCGAACCGATAGTGACAGCCTGTGCCCTCACCTTTCCTACACGCAAACCGACACCGCTACCTTCACCATAGGACTTTTTGAACATTAAATGCTCTTCAACATGTGTCTCTCCGTCGAGCATATTTAATGGAGCAGGTCCACAGTGGAATAATACAGTCTTAGAAACGCTGTCGCCATAATTGTTATTTACGTCAAATAGCATTACAGGTTGATCGGATGCAAGCATTAATGCTCTCATCATTACCGCATTATTGACATCCAATTCACAAGATGCACAAATACCACGGTCATTTAGATCGCCCAATATTATACATGGAGCAATGCCATATCTTAGTTGTAACTCATTCCAACAGCGAATTGCTACGGTATGTAACGAATATTCTTCAATAAGTCTATCTATTGCAAGGGATAAGCGTGCAATATTTTCAATCTTTATTTCGGGATAAGTACCAAAATTAGATAATTTACGAACATATTCTTTACGATCATCTAATTCGTCACCGTTAAAGCTATCCATTATCATAAATAGATAAGATAGATCTATCGTTTCAACATTGATCTTCTTTGACTGCATAGCTATTTCGTCTATGCGCACCGTCTTGAATGCAGTAGTACGAGCACCTATTGCTCCAACTGTAAAATTATTCATTCCGTTTACTACTCTGCATATTCCTGCAAAGCGTCTTAGATCAGAAGCAAAGTCTTCACTAAGGGGTGATACAGCAAATTTTTTGGTAAGCGTGTATCTGATTCCTGCCTGTCTTAATACATTGCACATCGCTATTTTTCCGCATACAGCATCTCTGCGATGAGCAAAATCCATTTTTCCGATTTCGTCGGGGTATGCCTGTATTAGTATAGGCACAGTTACATCCTTTAACGCATAGTATGCGCCGTTTTCATCGCCAAAATTCGGAAGACAAACTATTACACCGTCATATTCTCCGCTATGCTTTGCCAAAAAGTCTGCATATGCTTTACCTTCCGTGATCGTTTCAACCGCACCGTATCTTGTCAACGATTGGTCAAGTTCTATATATTCGTATCCACTGCGTTGTAGCGCCTGTTTCATTTCGGACCGTGCAGAGGCAATTACCTCGCCCGGGAAAAATCCTCTGTTTCCATAGTAAAGTGCAAATTTCATTTTTTCTCCTTTTGATTATTTCTCTAATCAACGAAGGAATCGTCACATAGATTACTACAAAATGCCTTCTTTGATTCCTTACACTTTAATGGTACTTTGTTTAGTCTATTACTTATAGAGAACAATGGAACAAAAAACTGTAAAATCTTCCAAAAATAAACTATTTTACAGTTGACTATTTTATAT
>CAZUET010000008.1:0-31520 GCA_964619685.1 uncultured Christensenellaceae bacterium | reverse complement strand
ATTATTTGTTTATTATATTCAAGCGTTGCTCTAATAAGATTACTTAAAACTACGCAACGCTTGAATAAGATTACTTAAAATTTTAACTCGATATAGCCATTTTCACCGTTTGTCAAAATGCCTAAGGAGTTTCCGACCTTCATTGTAATAACTAAACGATATTCGTCAAGATACTTACCCATTTCAAAATCGCCTATTATCGTCGAGCTATTATCGATGAAAAGTATTTGCCCGACTTTAATCTCGGTATCGGGATTGAAAATATCTACCGTTATTAGCGAATATATATCGGATACATTACCGCCATCGTTACCGCTTACCGTTATTATCTTGTCTATCGTCAGCGTCTTTTCGCTAACTATTTTAAGTCTAAGCACCGCCATATATAGATTTAGTTCAAGAGGACCGTTACCCGTTTCGCTACACATATTCTCGGTTATCCTGTCCGACGCTTTAAAGGAATGCTTAACACCCTGAGTATCTACATAATACCAAGCGTATGAAGCATATTCGTTCACCCCGACAGGCAAGTCGATATTTGGCAACGATATAAATCTTCCTACTCCCGAATGGTATGTTTCACCGATTTTTTCGCCACTCTCTCCATATAAATTATATTGTACCGCCTTGACTATACTAAGTTCGGTTTCTATTTCGCCACCATAGTTAGGTGATACGACATTTATCTTAACGGTATAAGTGCCTACATTTTTAGGTGCGTTTTCCGTCCATGTGTCACCAACAAGATAGAGTATCTCAAGATCCGCAATTCTTCCGCTCACATATGCCTTAATTCCCTGTGATTCTCCGTTGTATATAACATTGGTATCTGATACCACTATTTTTGATGATATATCCGTCTTATCGACAACATATATACAGCTCAAGCTCTTTACATACTCCGTTATTATATTTTTATATGTGACGGTAACCTCGTAATAGTATCTTCCAACCTCTCGTGGGGGCTCGTTTTCAGATACTATCTCTATTCTACTCTCGTCCGAATAAAATACGCTCGATACTACCTTAACATCGTCTGAAAGGAGCTTAAATGGTTCTATTCCGCCGTCGCCATAGTATGCTTGTATGTATTCATTACCGTCATTATCGACAGCGTTAGTATTAAGGGTAATCTTGGTGGAAATATCATCCGAATCAATTACCACATAATCAACGGTGATTGCTTTACCGTCTATCATCAGCTCAGAACCATCAGCACCTATTATTATCGCCTTGAATGTGTATCTTGCACCTACATCGAGAGCTGATATATTAAAGCTATTAGTATCTATCGTGCTTATATCGGTAACTGCTTCGCCTACCGTTTTTGTTAGAGGCATCCAATTAGCCGATATACGCTTCTTGACAGAATATTTTCCGTATTTGACAATGACCTCTATCTTAGGCATATCGAAGGCGGTCATTATGCTTCCTTGACCGACAGTATAAATATCCCCGCCCACTATTGACGATACAGACGATATTGATGAGCTATAAATATGTAAGGTTATTTCCTTACTCCACATTATACTTTGACCATCCATATTAGCGGTAAGTAAGTAGCTATCCTCGATAGATAAAGAAGGAATGTTATTCCAAATGACCTTAAACGGTCGAGATATCTCTATCGTACCGCTATTAGCATCGTATACCGTTTGATGCATTTCGTTTGGTAAGGGTGATGCCTGTCCTCTACGAATGCTATAATAGTCACTGAAGCTATCAGATACTACCATTCTATCCTCACTGACCGTTATATTGACTGAAACGGTACGATTGAATGCATTTGCATACAAGGTATATTTGCCATATACATTGTTGCCATTTTCGATACGGAATAAGTCACTAACCGACCATTCTGTCAAGGTGTGTACGCCGTTTTTGTCACTCCAAGCCAACCTATCCCATACCACGGTAGTATTGAATGAAGTACCGTCACTAAACGATAGCCATAGATCATTTGGCAATACAAAGTATTCGCCAAAGCCTACTGTTATATCGTTTAGAGGTGCGGTAGAAACCAAATCACCGTCCTTTGAAACAACATATTGTACCGCTTCTTTTTGACTTAATTGCTTGGTCTTTACTTCGATAGGTACGGCTACAGGCTGATACTTACCGTTATCGTTACCAATATACAATGTTGCATAGTATATACCGCCGTCAAGGGATAGATTCACATTGGTAAGATCCCAACCGCCGTATAAGCCTAATCCGCTCTTACCGTAAGCCGATATAACGGTATCGGTAAATACAAGATCATTGTTCGATGCTATTATATCAAGGGTATACTCTCTTTGCATATATTCGGATATGCTCTTTATCTCAAATACAGCAGTTGTTCCGTCGGTAAATGTTACGCTAACTAATCCCTCGGGAAGGGTGTTGGCTGAGAATTGATCTATTACCGCCATATCTAAGCCGTCTATGCTCGATATAAGCTTTTGAGATACATTAAGAGTGTATTTATATTCTTGATAACCGCCCTTTTGAGAGCCTATTCTTGCGGTCAATTGATATTTACCGCCATAATAACTTATCTCGCTACCGTCAAAAGGTCTTCCGTCGCATAAGTAGGTAACCTTATAATCATAACCGTTATAGCTGATAACCTCGGGTAACGTGTCGGTATATGGATCAAAATCGGTTTTAAATTCGCCCGATATAGCTTCTATATTGATACTCATATCGTCTACCTTGACCGTTCTATAGTCCTTACCGTCTTTAAGATATACAGCTTGATAACCACCCTTATCGTTACCGACATAGAGAACTATTCTTGCATTGGAGTTGCCTTTATAATCGACAATGTTGCCAAATTCATCCACAAAGGCATAATCCTTTACAGTTAAGCCGTATTTAGCATCAAATGTCTTACCATTGGTCAATGTTGCCATAATACGCTCGTCATCCATTACGATAGATTCGTGAGGATTAAAGGACGGTGCCGTAAAGTATTTCTCGAACAAATCAAAGGTGTTGACTAATGCTCCGCTTTGTCTGATACCCTCTACCTTGTCTATAATTTCAGCATCGACCTTGACACTCAATGTGAATTGGTTACCATACATGTCCTGAGTGATAAAGCCACCTATATCATTGCCTATCGCTATCTTTAATACTGTTATACCGTTTATTCCGCTATAATCGTATTCAAAGTCGGAAATAAGTCTTGCATATAGCCATACAGCCTTTTCGTTGATGATTCCCAATGAGTAGTCATTCGACAGCGAATTGGCTATATACGCCTTGACCTGTAATAGCTTTCCGTTAAGTAATATTCTACCCTCGCTATCGACGGTCAAAGGATTGGAGTATGCGGAAACAGTTTCGTATACCGTTCCGTTATGCTCCTCGCCGTCTAAAGCGATGCGGTCTATTCCTACTATCCTATCGTCTACCTTGATAGAACATTCCATCCATTGATATCCGCTTCTATCGTTACCGATTCGGATAAGTGCTTTTAGCTCACCAACGCCAGCCTTATATTCCTTAGTCAGTTTAAATCCGTCAGTCTTATCTACGCTCAATCTAAGTGCGTTAGCGTTATCCCCATTGAAATAAACATCTACATAGGTAGGTAAAACGCCCTTGGTATCAAACGGATTATATACAAACTCTCTACCATCTTCGTTTAGAGGTACCATACCGCTAACTACCCTGCTCTCTACCTTTATATTGACCGCTACTGTCTGATATCCGCCTTGAGTATTACCTATCAATACATACGATTGACGCTCGCTACCCATATAATGATAATCGATATTTGCATATGACCAAAGGGCGTTAAGTGTTCCCTTTTCGCCAGTTACATAGGTAACGGATATTGTTCCGTCAGGTGTATCGGTAGAACCGTTCAAGCCACCGTACGGTGTGATATATTCGATCCAATTACCGTTATCATCATAGTTGCCTTCAATCTCGAGTATCGTTCTATCGGCAACATTTAAGAGCATTTGAACCTCTTGATATCCGCCAAGCCTCGATCCTACTCGTGCAGTAAGCACATAGTATCCGCCTTGATAGAATGCGGTATTGTTGTTAAGATATTCGGTATGTCCGTAAGCAATAGAGTTGATATCGTCTATCATGGCTTGAGTTACCCTCTGTGCATTGGCTATATTTGCCATTATATCAAGCGTTCCTGCAAGTCTATTACCAAATTCATCTTCGAACAATACCTCTATACTGCCGGGTAATGCGTTATAGTCGTAAGGATCTATTTCAAATTCGTCCTTTTCAACAGCTACTATCTTTCTACCCTCTACCTCTACATATGCTTTTACGGAATAGTATCCGATAGCCTCGTTACCGACTACTACATTACGAGCTTCTTGTGTTATACCTGCTGTCGAATAGAGATAGCTTATATCACTCTTCGACCAGTCTGCATTCATTGTATATATCTTCGATACGCACCAGCAGTCGCAGTTATCTGCACATACACTACCTACGCATTTATCGCATCTACATAAATCACGAGTTACATCGATATATACATAATCATTTATGGTGCTGTCCCATAGATATGAGCCGTTTTCAGCGTTCCATGCTCTTATCTTAGCTCTACCTACCGTCACATTGAGTGCTTCGGGCATTTCTATATCGTAAGGATCTACATAGATGATATTGATAGATATATCTTTTAGCTTCTCTACCTCTTCAATCACCTCAAGTAACGATGTACCTGATCCCGACGAAGCTCTTAATAAGGCTAATGCCTTGATAATATTACCCTCACCATCTACCCTTCTTCTATCCATTCTCATGCTTAATACAAGAGCGGATATCTCGTCAATATAGCCATTCATGATAGCCCTATTGCTTTCTAACGCAATACTGTTACCGACATAATGCGCTACATCGGTAAAGGCTATATTCTTTATCTTGTTGGCAATGCTGTCTACAAGTTGATTGTACTCGGCTTCGTTATCAGGTGTGATATAGCTATCGTATACAACATCTCTATTGACCTTATAGACCTTAAATGTAAAGGTTTGATAGCCGTAAACAGAGTTACCGATAGTAATACTTGCGGTATCACCGTCCTTCGTCCAGCTGACTACCTTAGAAAGGACGCTACCGCTACTTATACTCGATTCTGCAAAACCAAAGTACAATACATTAGGATAGCTTGCCTCTCCGAATACATCGTCTACTATATACTCTAACGGCTCGTTATCCGAGCTGTCTATGAAGCTTGTGTAAATTGCAGGCGATACTATTGCTTCACCGTTTACTATGGTAACATTACTGCTGACCTTACGATTTAGCACTATCGCTCTGTATTCTATATCAACATAACCTACTCTGGGAGTTCCTACCTCAAGCATTACGCCTGTCGTACCGTTGTTATTACCCGAATAGAAATCCTTACCGTTATAGTCTACATTTATTATACTATCAAATAACCAAGATGCATTTAGGCTCCTTGTAGTTCCGTCAGACTCAAAGTATGCAGTCAATGTATCCGAAACCTGATCCCTTACATATATACGCTCAATGATACCGTCCGAAATGTAGCTCGTTACTGTAACTAATTCTACTGTTTGATCTAACGGATCTATCTCAAAGTAGCTTGTATCTCTTGTATATACTACACCGTCTATTACATAGCTAAATCCGCTCGTTACAAGCTTACCATCTACAAGTTTAGCAACTATATCGTTACCGTTATATAGTGCGGTAATGCTCTTATCCATTACATTGACCTTGACAGGGAATACCTGATATCCGCCAATATTGTTACCTATTCTTGCATTTATAGATGAATTGGTGTTATCTACATCTCTGCCTAATACATAGGTATCGTAATTCTTATCCGTCCATTCTACCGCCATAGATCCCTCTTGACCGTCCTTAAACAATATGGTTACGGTGCTTGTCAAGTCCTCGGTGCTAAACGGATCTACCGTTATCTCGGCAGGGATAAGGCTTGCAATTTCTCTATTCAATACTCTAACCGTTACATCATAATATTGATAGCCTATGCGTGCATTACCGACCGCAGCGGTTACGGTGTATTCCTTATAATAGTCTACGGTTCCGTCCGAATGTACAGTCTTACTCTTATATCCTAAGTAATCGTTAATGATGCTGTTAACATCCCATGTTACATTGACGGTGCCTGCAATATCGTCTTCGGTTCCCGATAAGAAGCCACCGAATATTACCGATACTTGGTTAGGATAACTGTCTGTCGATCTTGGATCGAGTGCCGATGCCGATTGATCGATACCATACGGATCGAATACTATGGAATTACCTGCATTAAGCTGGAATTGGGTGATATATCTATTCTCTACGGTTACCGCTACATCTACAAGCTGATATCCGCCCAATGCGTTACCTATCTTAGCTGTAATGTTTCTCATACCGCCGTAGACATTCCATATTTCACTCAATGCGGTAATATCCCAACTTACGTTGCTAAATTCAAAGTTAGTATCGTCGGTAAATCTTACCGTCACGGTGGACGGATATGTTGCCTTATTAAGAGGATCGACACTCAAATCGTACGGATCGAATACAAATTCGTCAATCAATAGGCTCTTGATAACCTTAGGCTGTATTACCACCTTAAAATCTACGCTCTGATATCCTGCAACATCCGATCCTATCTTTGCTTTTGCGTTATACTCACCGCCTGTGTAGCTATGAGAGATAGCGGAAAGATCCCATACAATGGGATAATACCCTGCCGATTGCGATTCGAATATTACATTTCCGAGTTTGTTTTCGGGAGCGGTAATCAACTCGTATAGGTTAAAGCCGTTTGTAGGATATAACGATCCGTTCAATGCATAATCGGTATATACATACGGATCAAACACATAAGAATCTCTTACCGCACTTAAATTGATGCTTGCAATCCTTCTACTGACTATCTCGATAGGTACTTCAACGGTCTGATAACCGCCATATGTATTACCTACTTTAAGTATTGCATTATATATACCGCCGTTATAGTCAAGACTTATTCCGTCGGTGTTCCATATTACGCCACCTGCATCGTCAAAGAAGCCTAAGAGATTGTACTCCGCTTTAAATACGGTCACAGTGCCATTCTTATATACTATAGCAACCTCGTCGGGATAACAATCTGCATCATATGCATTGGTCGGATCAACTATCTTGCCATTGATAACATCGTATACTGCCATTTCCGGCTTATAGAGTGATAGATGCTCAAGATCGCTTGCAATAGCTGTATTGAATACAGTACCGTTATGAGAAATGATAATATTGGTAAACTGATAATCAATATAATCTACTATCTCACCGTCGCCGTTTCTCAAAACATAGAGCAAACGCATTGGATCTATGGTAGTTGACAAGCCGTCTATAACATAGTTAGATACCGTTGCATCCATTATTGTTACAGTTACATCGGTGGTTTGGAATCCTGCCTTTTCAATTCTTGCAAGTTCTGTCTCGTCATCACTGGTGATACGGAATTGTGCTTGAGTAATACCTCCCTTGTAGCTATTGTCAATACCCGATAGGTTCCATTCTACTCTCTGTGCGATATAGTCCGAATTGCCCTCGTATTTGACATACAGATACCTTGGATACATATTGATATTCAATGCGTCGGGTACTGTCGCTCCGTCTGTAAAGTGATACGGATCGAATACAAGATCGAGATCGGAATAAGTGCCATCGGCATTCATAAGCTTCCAATCGGTCATAACATACGATTTTATGGTTATAGTAATATTCTTATAGGTATAATATCCTATATCGAGATTACCTATTTCCGCATCCACTCTATATGTGTAGCCTGTATATACGGGGTTAATATCGCTTGAGGTAATACTCCACTTGATATTGTAAAGTTCGGGCAATGAGTTACCGAAAGTCGCATATACCTTAGTCGGTAATACTATCTCTTCATAAGGATTGAATATCAACGTGCTTGTTCCGTTAGCATATCCGCCGTCCGCATCGGGGAAAATTATGCCGTTAAGGGGGTTTGCATTGACTGTAACGGGTATTACAACTTGATAGTTACCCACAATACCGTCACCAAAGGTCAAATATAGCTTATATGTTCCGCCAAGATATGACTTACTTAACTCGTCGGCATTCCACTTAACTATATCAGAGCCTGTACCCTCTCTACCGTCAAAGGTCTTGATAAACTCGTTATTTCCGTTTCCGTCTGTCATGGTCACATATATAACGGACGGTAGATTCTTAATAAAGTCTTCTACCTCGTATGCTTCCAGCACTACCGGGTAATCGAATCCGTTTCCGCTTATCATAGGCGTAGGATAATCTTCACCGTCTATGCGTACCGATAGGTTCTCGTCATACTTAACCTTACGGGCTGCGCTTTGCGGTACATATACTTCGACATATTCCACATAGTTAAGAACATATCCCTCAATAAAGTAGCTCGTGTCACCCTTAGTCGGATCTATTCTGAATATAGAATCAGCCCAAGATACATTTAGATTTCCTAACGGTGTATTCTCTGTGCCTTCGGGTACAGTTCCTTCGGCAAACTTATTGACTGTTGCTGTCTCGGGAAGATTCTCCATATAATCGACAATACCGTTCTTATCGTAGTCAAGTTCGAAAACATCGGTTACTATTCTCTTATCGAGATAATGGGTATCGTCGATATTTATAGTGATATTCGAATTACTCGATGTGTCGATACCTGCAAGCTTCAAGCCGTTCATTGCTATTTCAACTTCCCAGTATTCGCCTGTCGCCGGGGTTTGTATGCTGAATAGTATCTTGCTTATCGCACTTAACTGTCCGTTAACAAGTGCATCATTAAATACTATTACTACAAAGCATTCCGAGTTTGCTGTTATAGTCGGTAAAGGTAGCAATCTTGCTACTAATTCAAATATAAGATCGCCCGCAATGCCCTCGATAAGCTCTGTGATTATCTTACGCACAGAATTATCGCTGATATTGATAGCATTAAGTAAGTAATCGATAAGAACATCATATAATGCATAAAGCATTTCATTGTTCTTAAGATCACGAGTATCTGCACTTACGCCTACAAGAGATGCTATTGCATCGACCATTGTTTTCGGTAAGCCGTTTAACAGATTTGATAGGAATAGCGGATCTAAGTCAATTCTTAAATTGGATACGCCTGCACCGGTTACCGCATCGGACGGTCTTCCTAATGCGCCTACATCACCGTCACCGAATGTGATACTTAAGCCCTTAATAGCCCCATTAGAGTTAGCATCGCTTGCACCGCTTACCTTATTATCACGAACATCTGTCCTTGGATCGTGTGAGCCTGCAATGTCCGACTTATTTATAAGATCGTGAATACTTATAGGAAGATTTATAGCTCGCTCGATATTGTAGTTTATTAACGGTATGGTGAAATTGATATCCAATATCAATTCGTCCTGATACCAATATATGCCCCTTAGAATATCATTTACGATACTCGGTAGCATATCGGTTGCATCAAGCTTCAAGCCGTGTATATACTTAGCATTATCGCTTCCCGATGCACCTATTCTGGTTATCTTGAATAGCGTATCTCTCTCTTGTCCGCTTACTATCGATACACCCGATGCGTCTACGTATTCCGCATTGGATCTAATTGTCAGCTCAAGATCGGAATTTAGTGCGTCTAATATATTGGCTATAATATCTGCTATCAAAATTCCGTTGTAGTTGTTCTCGAAGCCTATCAATCCACCGATATTGATACCTGAGAAGTCGCTCAATTCCTTATTTGAGGAATCGTATACAATACCTTGGAGCAAACCGCCCAATGCATCGTATCCTATCTTAAACTTATTCAATTCAAGACTTACGGTGCTACCTACCGCTTCACCGTTATTCATAAGTTTATTACCGTTTTCGTCTATGTCATAGCTTGTAAGAGCAACCTTTAATAAATCAAATCCGTTTGCCATTCTTAGATCTACGCCAATAACGGTTTCTTCCGGAAGGGTGAAGTCCACGCCTAATACCTTGAACATTTTATTGAGCATATTGCCGTTAAGATCTACCGATAACGCACTGCCTTTTGCGCTGTCCTTTAAGTAGGATGCAAGTGTTACGGTCATCTTTGCATTATCAATAACCTCGGCACAGTTATGATGTGCATCTGTCAATTCACCGTTTTCGTTTCGACATGTTCCGTTAGCTATGCAAGAATGCTCGGTGCAACCGCAACTCAATCTATTGGCATTATCTCCTGCAGCCGATACATCCTTAGGCTCGTTCATCTCCTCGATAAGTCTATTTATAAAGACCGTAACATCTCTTGTGCCTAATAAGCTGTATAGAATATCTCCGCCAATATCAAGAGTTCCGCTGGTTACATCTACTCCTAACATTTCCTTCAATAGCATAGTAAGACTGATACCCTCTATTTTGGTTTTAAATAAACCTAATCCGCTTAAATCGATATAGAAGGATCCCGATGTGTTTGAGGTGTCGTCTTTTCCGTTGCTGTTTGCACCCCAATAGTATAAGCCTAATAGCTTATTGGGTTCCATTTCATCTCTCGAATAGGTCACTTCGATTTTAATCTCGGTCTGCTTCCAATCTCTAAAATCAATATCCGCAACTATTATGAAACCTAATGTAACGGTCGACGATGTATTCTTGATCAATGTAACTGCACCGTCTTCAAATAGTCCACTTGACTCTAATAGGTCGGTAAGCATATCCACGATAGGATTGGTGTAGCCGTATGCATCCTTTGCAAGATCTAAAACTATCTCTCCGCCTAAATCGATATGGAATTCTTCCATATTCAATAGATCGACATAGCCGTTTAAATCATCGAATGCACTAAGATTGACAAATCTACCGTTTCCGTACTCCACACCTGACTTGGTTGCATGGGGGAATTCAAGGAAGGTGGATATAGGCTTGGAAAGAGCATCGTATATCGAATTGAGTGAATTCTTCTCAATCGCATTAATCATCGCCCCGTCAACTACAGTCTTACTATCACCTATCTTAACATTGATATCGGTCAATAATAATTCTACACCTAACCAGTCGAAGTTGTTTGTTCCCATATTTTCGCCGAATAAGTCCGAATCATTCTTATCGAGATACATTCCAACGCCTATGGATAACTCGTTTAGTAGATTGCCGTTTTCACTAAGGATCTTATCGCCTAAGTCTGCATACACCTCTATTCTATCGAATGTCGCTAAATCGGTAATACTATTCAATATCGTTCCTACCGTCGAATCGAGATCGGCAGCATTGATAACAAGTTTTAACAACGCCATATTGACGGCAAGACCGATACGTCCGTTACCTAACGATAGGGCAAGCTGTGCCATTTCGGTAGCCGTCGCACTGCTTACGATAGAATCTATCACCTTTTGTACCGATGACATATCAAGTCCAAACGAATCAACTATCAAGCCATAGAAGTCAGGCTTATCGCTACCGTCGGATGCTTGGGACAGTGTATCACCCCATTCAAGTCCCGTAAGACCTGACAAAATACCCGATAAATCGACATTCTTGACGCATAGACCGTCAATATCCATCATGGGTAGTGTCAAGTATACAGTTTCGGTCTGATTGACATAATACAATCCAAGCAATAGATAATCATATACTCTACCGCTCTCTTGATATTCCTTTGATATTTCAAGCTTTATCTCGGTATTATGAGAATCGGATATATCAAGTGCCATACCAAGGTCAATCCTTAATCTAAAGTCATAGAAATCGGTGTCCGATGCCTTAGTATCGAATATTATATTGAATAGATCGCTTAGCTCTCTATTTATACCAGTATTGAGATATAACGAATCGGCTAATAAATCGGTTAGATCTATCTCTACATCTTCACCGTTTACTCCGCCGTTTGCTTGTAAGAAAAGTGTGGTCTCAAACTTCACTTGTAGTGCGGTAATATCTATCCAATTTTCGTAATCTTGATTATTCTCGGGACGAATATCGGGTGCAAAATATGTATTTGCATTCAATGTTGCTATCGGATCGTCGCCATTGTTTCCAAATACGCCTATTACGGTATGCTCGCCAATATATGAAGCGTTATCCTCTGTCATTTCGACAAATCCCGAACCGTTATCAAGCTTCAAGGTCAAGCCACGGAATATACTGTCACTGTAGGTCAACCATTTATCGCTCAATTCATCGTTACCGTATAGGTAATCCCTTGAATATGCAGAATGGTAGCCCTTTAATACAAGGTTATAGAATTTGATTTCGGTGCTGTAACGGTTTTCTTCGTCGCCCATATTTACTACAAGCTTGAGATAACTGTTTTCAAAGTCATCATATCCTCTTGCCTCAATATAGATATCGGCATCGTCCGTGAATACTGTATTTATGGCAAGCATAGCAAAGAGATTATTCATAACATTCTTATTGAATGCGATGAGTAAGCCTTGGTTCCCTATAGATACGCCACGAACCAATTCGCCAAAATACTTGGTCATTCCAAGTACCTTATCGAGTGTACTCTCTCCGTTAGTATCGGGTGCGATACTCTTATCACTGCAACCGCATAACTCGGAGCACAATATTACTCCGTTTTTATCTATGCATGCACCGTTTTCAAGACATGCATCGTCACGGCATCCGCAAGCAAGCACACAGCAAGAGCATGTACAGTCGCCATTATCACGGCAACGCACTACTACTCTATATTCACCGTCATCACTTAAAGTCAAACATGTACCTGCTTTGACACATTCGGGATCGTTACATCCGCAGTTTAATGCAGAACAGTTACACCCGCAATCGGTGCCGTTACATATTCTAAGACCAGTCTTATCATAACAGCCACCGTTTAAAATACAGTTAGTATCTCTGCATCCGCAAGCAACCATACAGCATGTGCAGGTACAGTCTTCAAGGCAGGTATGCTCTCCGTACAAGGTGCATTTACCGTTAGTCAAGCAAGCCTCGCACTGACATCCGCAAGCAAGCTTATCCTTTTCGACATCTACTCGGTTATCTTTATCCGAACTATCAAAGGAGCCACCGTTTATCATACCTAAAACATAATTCTTGACGCTTGTTACGATATCGGCTTCAATATAGAATGGATCTATTCCCAAAATACTCATATCGATATATAGCTTAGATAATTCCTTATCACCTGCACCGTCAAAATAAATGACGATAGGCTGATCGATAGGAACGAGGGTAGATCCGACCTCACGACTATAACCGCCAAGAGATATTTCAATTTTGCCCTCTGATAGGTATGACGAGGCTATATTCAGTTTGAGATAAAAATCTATCGTTATTTCGGTATCTACCTTGGTGGTAAGAAGTATAGATGCCTTAATTGCCTCAGCAAGCTTGGTTAGGTCGATAGAATCACCCTCGATATGCTCAAAATACGAGAACGGATCGATATTTGCCGTATCGTAATCTAATGTAATATCAAGAGATGCTCCAATCATGTATTCTAAGTCAGACCAACGTAAGTATTCGTCGAGCGGTAAGCCCTTTATCATAGTGAATACACCCTCAGAGATATATCTATACTCTTCGCTTGCATCGTACGGACCGCTATTATCGAATTGCTCGGGTAGTTTGAAATCTAAGCATACATTACAGATACTCATAGATATGCCGAATACCTGCTTATTGTAGCCCTCTTCGTTCATTTCAATATTTATTGCCTTACTATTCGATATTATCTCGATACCTGTTATTCCGTCAACAGCAATTCCGCTTGGCGTGATATAGAAATAGTCACCTACATATCTAACAGTTTCTTGAATACCGTTATAGATAAGCATAGGCTCGTGCTGTGTTAGATCAAGATATGCACTTTCTTCTCCGAATTTAATCAAGAATTTTTGCTTAGCTAACGAGAATAAAACCTTCTTAGATACCTTAGCACCTAATGAATCGTTCTCATAAACAAAGTATGAATTTTTGTCTTCGCCACTCTCGTAAAGAGTTACCTTATCGATACTCATACTTATTAATCTGATATTTGATATGGTCAAGTGTTCATATAACTCGCTCTCACTGACCTTTAATGAGTTATAAATATAGGTAACCGTACCGTTCTTTGCAATGATTGCATGGAATAGATCGCTACTGCCGTCTAAGTATTCAACCGTTACGCTCCAATCTCCTTTCGGTAAATTTTTACGAGCGTTACTTGTCAATGCTACAGTCTTAGCATCCTTGTCAATACGGACACTCGCATAATCAACTGCATTCTTATACAATGGCTCACCGTTATCGTCATATGCTAAGCTCGGTGCAAATACCGCTTCCTTCTCTAAATCGATATTGATCGCACCGTTTATATAATCTAAGGTCAAACCTAAATCGCCTAATGATATATCGTAATCAAGGTCGGTGAACATTTTGAGCAATACATTTACAAAATCGTCTGCAACATTTATTCCGATAGTTCCTCTTCCTATGGTTATATCCTTGAATAACGATAGTACACCTGCAACAGAGAATCCGTCGCCTGCTAATGCGTAGTTATCGTAAATAGCTTGGGGTGTGCTATCGCAAGCGGAGCTGACATCACCGTTCCAATAATTCAATGCGTCATCAATGGATATACTTACTTGGGTGCATGTAGCAAATTTGACAAGTGAGGGATTTGCATTGATAAACAATTCGTCACCGTTAAAGTATACCATGATAACATCGACATAATCTCCGTCTACTCCTGTGGAAACGCCGTCAACCATAAAGCCGTAGCACTTCTTTTGAAGCTTTAGATATACCTTGATATTTCTATATGAGAATGTTGTAAAATCAAGCGAATCGAGATGAACTCTTAAAATAAGCTTGTAATCGCCGTTTATCTCGCTTGAGGACATCCCCAAATTGAGCATTACTGCACCTAAAAGCCCAGACAAGTCATCACCAATGTTCATTACGGAACCGTTGGTATTGTACTTATCGTCAAGATTAGATATATTATTGTTTGCAATATCTATCGTTACATCGATATCCGCTGAAAGATATAATTCATCCAAGCCATTGACAACATCGATATATTTATCGCTTTCGATATTGTAGTTTACATCGAAATGCTTACTCGGTCTAAATGAATCATCCTTAGCCCAATAGGTGCTTAACGAATATCTCAATAAGCTAAATTTATGCTCGCTATCGGTATATCCGTTTTCAAGAAGAATGACTGAATAATTATCAAAGGACAGATTAAGTGAGAAATTCTCTATAGCTAACGATAATGCAGGTGCAATGTATGCACTGACATTGAAATAGCCAACTGCTAATACATTCTCGCTACCGTCAAATAATTCAAATTTCCATAATCCGCTTGACAGCTCGGAAACAGTCTTGTAAATCAAAACAACGCTATTCGAACGAACTAAAATGTACTTGGATAGGTCATCGGCAGATACTACTACACTCTTACCGTCCTTTAATGTGAATACCGCTTTGCTAACGCTACCCGATACAGTAATATCGAATACAAGGTCTTGACGAACATCCGTCTTACCGAATTTATCAATTCCATAGGTATTACCGCTGATATATTCGCTCTCACTTATAGCTGTAAGGGAATTTATCAAGGACATATCCATGCTAATGCTTTCCATCTCCGGTAAAGCGTAGTCGATACCTAAAAGCTCCTCAACTATCATGAGAATATCTCCCCCAATATTGAGGCTTAAAGTATCCTCGCTCGCACCGAGGAAGCTTATAAACGATAGAATGGTAGCTGCAATCTTTTCGCCGTTATCGAAGCCTAAAAGCTTACGACTACCTACCTTTGCAGGTATAGTAACGCTTCCGCTCTCGGTAGTAACGATAATATTATAGTAACAGCCCTGAGCATTTTCATTGAGTGCAACTGCGTTTGCGTTATTTAATAGCTTGATCGCTGTCAGATTGCCATCGTCCGACTTAATTTCGAAGTAACTCGATATCTTATCGGCACTATCCAATACTATTCTTTCACGAATAGTTCCCGACTTATTGATATTGAGATTTTCGATAACGATGCTTTCGATATTTTTACCCTTAAGTGCAATATGGAATGCCTCGTTATCATTTTCTTCGGTGTAGAAATACATCCTACCCTTATCTGCCAATTCGGGATATTCGCTCTTTGGATCGTATGCGATATAATCGTCGCTATCCTCCGCTCCCGATACTCGTTTTTCACCTAATAAATCAACTATATCAAGCTTAATAGACGGTGTATCACGCAAAACACCGAAATCTATATATGCCCAACCGTCCTTGAGATACACCGAAATCAATAGCTGAGGTTTGGCAGAATCTGTAACATTTGCAAACTCTAACAGTATCTCATTTTCGGCTAATACTCTATTAATATCGATATTATCTAAGCCGTTACCGAATATGCTGTCTAACCTGATATTGGCAAGAAGATCCATTTGTACAACATAGTTAGAATCTTCAAAGTCTATACCTAAATCAACCGTCGAACCGAACAAGTTGGTAAATAATGTCGAAACATTCCAATAGCCCTCGTATGAGTTATTGGTTATGGTAGCAGATGCCGATAATAGAATATTGTCATCTAAGGTCAATTCCTTATAGGAATCAAGTCCGTTCCTTATATCACTATCAAGGCTTTCTCTAACATCCTTTGTGTTAAGCTTAAGTCCGATATCCGATAGCGAAACGGTAAGTCCCGGATTAACTAAAAATTCGTCATTGTCGGTGGTACCCTCAAGATTGATTCCCAATCCGCTTTGGGTGCTTAGAATGAAGCCTGCTTTTAGTGCGCCTGCGTTTTCAAGTGCATCTAAATCGACATCCACGCCAAAGTAATTAAGTATCTCCGCAGTTATGGAAGGACTAATCGCAAGCTGAATACCTTTTTCTTGGGAAATATCAATGCTTACTATTGATCTAAATACTTCCAATACGGTGTAGGCAGTATCCGAAATAAACTTATTTGATGCATTATATTTACTGATACAGCTTGAATCGGAGCAGTATGCACATAAATCATAACAGCATCCTCTATCGGTACAAATAGGATCGTAACAACCGCACTTCAATACATTATCCTTATTCCATAACGGACGGTGACAGTTATTATCGCTTGAAGGCAATAGAATATATCCACACTCGGTGCAGTCCAATACACAACTGCCCCTTAATACACACTCGTCATTAGTACATCCGCATACAAGATCGTACTCTCCTGCCGAGCTTAGCGAACGGTGGGTACAGTCACAGGTCGACGGACAGTGACCGCCACATACACCGATAGTAACGCATTCAGTGCATACACAACCGCATTCAAAGGGTTTACAGCTACAGCAATCGCCTTCACAAATTCTTACGCCGTCCGAAGAATAACAGCTTCCGTTTGCGTTACAAAGCACATTTTCACAACCGCAATCGAGCTTCTCCTTGAATAACAACGAATTAAGGTCGATGCCTACATATTTAATCTTAGAAAGATTGAATGCAGGTATATCAATGAACAACGAGCAACCGTCGCTATCTGTTCCGTCGTAGAATATCAATCCTATTCTATTGATAACAGCATCCTTACCGCCTTCATAGATCGATAAAGCAAGCTGTGATGCGTTGATATTATTGATATCGATACTGCCGTCGATAACTAATGTAAATATCATCTTCTCGCCGTAAGGCTCGGTCAATATCTTGAATATCGAATCAAATCCCGGTATAATCTCGTCAATTATACTGCTGAAGTCCACGGTCAAGCCCTCATTATCACCCTTTGCTTCGCCTAAATTGCCGATAATTTCTATAGCGACGCTAAAGCTTATCTTGGACATCTCGGAGAATAACTGATACTCCGATGTATTCTTAAGTTCGGTAGTTTCTCTACGTGTCGATTCGTCAATGCGATAGAATGGTATATCGTATTTACCTGTATCGAGCTTGAATGAGCCGACATTCAGCGATACGGTAGATCTATTTCCTATATAATCGCCCGTTTCTGCATCCCATCCTCCGTAGAACCACATTTCAAGAGATGCATCGAGATTTTCAAAGAATGCTTCTTCATAATATCCGCCCTTATCTCTAAATGCTTCAAAGTTGGTCAAAGCAATACCGTAGTCTTGCTCCGTTCCGTCTACAACGGTCAAAGCCTTGAAGCGGTCGATCAATGCATTTATCTCGCTTGATTTACCGTTGTCTATATCGAATGCATCTAATATGGAAATTATATTTTCTAATTCGTCAGATTCATTTACGCTGACCGCCTTTAATAGATCTATTAATGCCTTACGCTGTGCGTCCGTACGATAATCTCTATCTAAGTAGTTGACGGTAAAGGTCAAGCCTGCAGACGGAGCATCCTCGTAATTGAGCTTTTCATTGGTTAGCAACTCGAACAAACTCGATAATAAATGGGTGGTCGTAACGAGTTGCAGTTGTGTCTTAGACAATCTAAATACATCGAACATATCGGTGATAAGTCCTGTCCAATGTTCACGACAGCTTAGATCACAGTGGGTGTCGGTGGTGTATGCAAATACACACTCTGCACTGTGTACAAAGCAATCTTCTAAGGTATTATGTACTGTACATTTAACGAAAAGGCATTCGTCACTGTCGGACGGACAGCTATAATCGTCTATATGCTCGGGATTAATACATCCGCATACAAGTACAGACTTATGACACAAGCACGGAGATTGATTATTGATACAGTTATCTTCCCCGTCTCCGCATCTTGTGATAGGTGCTCTAACAAGCTCTTGTTGAATTACCCCTTCTATAATTACATAAGTTCCGTCCGCATTACGCTTATTTTGATATATATATTTCCAGCCGATTATACAGTTTCCGCTCTCGACACATTCGGGATCAATACAACCACATTTTAATGGTTTATGACAATCACAATCACATTCTTCCGCATCGTGACAGTAGATTCCCATTACACCGCATGCGTTTTCATAGTCGCCCGATTTGTGAGCGTATTCTAAGCAATAGCTGTCTGTGCATCCGCATGGTAGCTTACAGTCTAAGCATTCGCAAACATCCGAGCAAAGCTTATTGCCGTCGCTATCATAACAGCCACCGTTTGTGATACATGCACTGTCCTCGCAACCGCATGCTAAACCGTCGGATGCTTGAGTTACATTACCTAAATAGCTTTCAACAGTGCTGATAGAATCGACAAGAGAACTTAGATCGACATCAAGCTTGATATCGTATAAGCCTATCATAGGTGCATCAAGATATAGCGAATTATCCATACCTACAAGATACGCTCTCGCTAATAACGCTTCGTTGTATTTGGGCGTTCCGTCGCTGTACTCGCCTATACGCTCTTTGACTAATACGCTTAAAAGTAATTCGCTGTATCCTATATTTTTAAGATCGATATTCGCCTTAATATCTATAGATATTACCATATCGATATTATCTACGATATTTAAGGTCAATTTGTCATTCAAAAGATATTGAACCACCTTTTCGAGATTGATATTAGATTTAAGCATATCGATGTCGATATCGATACTTCCTTCAAAGTATAGTGTTTCTAATACAAGCATTTCGGGAGCTTGGAAATCGAGAAGTGTCACATAAGAGGTTACGTCCTGTGTTCGTGACGGTCTTATGCTCATATCTCCGGGCTTTATAGCGTCGATGCTTGCCTTTATTCTGAGATAACCGTATTTATTTACAGCGCCCTCTAAGTTGTTTTCAATCTCGAGATCGGCTATAATCTGCTTATTGGTGATACTTACACCTACATAGCTCGATGCCTTTTCTGAATCGACCAATGAGAATGGTAGTTCTATCTTATACTTCGATACAAAGTAATCGAGCAACTTACCGAATAAGTCGTCATTCAATACGATATTCAAACCCTCGGGCAATGTATGCTCGCCGTCAGATACCACTATCCTATCGACAATGGTCGAAATAAAGCGTACTATTCCGTACCACTCGGGCTCATCCGATGCCAATGATATACCGCCAAATAACGATTGCACCAATTCTGATGCATCTATACCGATAATGGCTATTTTTGGTACCTCGAACCAAGGAAGATCGATATATGCTTCTCCCCTTTCCATATCAAAGTATACCGACAATAAAAGTGTACCGATATCGTATACTGCATCCTTATAGTAGACTTCAAGGGATAATTCGCTGTCAAGATAATCTACTATACCTATCTTTGCATCAAGGGTATAGAAGATAGTTCCTTGCATACCGTCAAGTTCAAACGGAATGCTGACATTCTTGATAAGTGACTGTATTACTCCACCAAAATCATATGTTCCGTCGGGAATGCTGTAGTCTATAGCACCCGAAGTATTGATATATAAGTGCTTATAGTCGTCACTCGTAGTATATTTAGATCCGTCAAATGATATTTCCTGTCTTGTTCCGCTGATATTGTAATCACGGATAACAAGGTCAAGATACGGATTTTCGCTACCCTCTAACTTGGAGTTAAGGGTAACATTTGCGGAAATATTGCGTTTAAACAGGTCTACACTTACGCTTATTTCCTTCAACTCTTCGATAAGCGCATCGCTGTTTAGTATCTCTAAGCCTAGAGCACTCAATATATGCTTATTGAAGAATACCGACACTGCACCGTCGCTATTGATACCTAACTTGGATATCATGAGCATTACTATTTGTGTTGTGCTTAATTCGTCCAATTCGCCTGCAGAGGATAGCTCAGCTGTATCCTTTTTGAATATACCGTATATCAGCTCTTTAAAATCAAGTCCTTCAATAACCTCGGTTATTCCTAAGCTATCGAATATACTCTTTATATCAAAGTCAATTCTGATATTCAACTCAGGATCGAGAATGGGAGCGGATAGATATAAATATCCGTTTCCGTCATAATAAACTGTCAAAACATCACCGTCAGTCGAATACATGTGTATGTACAACTCGGTGGCATTAATATCTATGATATTAAGATTTAGACTTAGGTCAAGTGTTATTCTATTTGTTAAGCTACTTTCCACCTCAAACGGAACATCGCTAAGTCCCAATACCTCACTGAATATATCGGTCAAGGTATAATCAGGTACGCCGTCTGTCGCCGATGTGCTATTGAGATGATAGCCTATTTCAAGCGATAATGCGGCAGATAGGTATTCTATATTTTCAACAAATGCGTAGGAAGTCGCATCTGTTACAAGCTTGCTGACAAATCCACCAAGCTTAATGACAGGTTTATCTATCTCTACCGATACTACGCTCCTATTACTTGAATTATCTATTGCTGTAATGCCTATATCTATCAGGTCATTGGAGTCCTTATCGAGTGTAAAGCTCATATCTAACTCGACATCTGCATCCATTAAGGAATAACCGAGTTTTTCAAGCAATAGATCGATAAATGCTACACTGCCCCTTAATACCAATTCCTTAGAATGAATTAGTATTTCAAATGCACTGCCATAGTCAAGACCGCTCTCGCTCGCCAACGAAACTTCATCACTACCGAAAATAAGTTTCAATAATTCTTCAACCTCAAGTCGCATTGCTACTTGAGGTAATCCTATATTGGATAAATCAAGGTAAATGTAATTATTTTGATAGTATAGCTCTGCTACCGCTACGCTACCTGTAGCCGTGTTATGCTTTAACTCAAAGTAGATATAAAGATCGTCTACCAATGCAAATATTAGCTCTTGGAAATTACCGCCGTCTATAAGCTGACTGAGCTTATCGGATCCCATTCCTACATTGACTTCAAGGTTAAAATCAAGTCTTTGTTCACCCTCGGCAAATACTATCTCGGTATCTGTACCTTGTATCTCATTCAATATGTTATCAAACGAGCTTTCTCCACCGTTCGACTGCATGAAGCTTCCTATGTTTATTTGACTTCCGTCGGATGATAAGCCAATAGATCCCGATAGCGACATATACAATGCCTTTGCTTCGGTAATTGTTGTGTACTGTCCTAACGGGGTTTCATAGGATAGATCTTGATCAAATGCAATCTCCAATTCATATAAAACCAATTCAAGGTATTCATCCTTGACCTTAAAGGCGTCAAGCATGCTTATAATAGAACGCTTTTGAGCAATATCAATACATACAAATTCATCACTCTTGACTAATGCGACTATCTCTTTAAACTCATCGTTACTGTGTTTGTCGGGATCGAATGCTAAAAGTTTATCGATTATTTCATGCTTAAGCACGCTACAATGGTCTTCGACCTCTAATCCATCTATCGCTTCGATAATATTAGCAAGTGCCTTCTTATTGCCGTCGTTCATTAGCAATTCAAGTCTTGCTTCTAATAGTTCGGAACGAATAACATCGTTTTCGTTTTCTTTCTTAAATATTGCGGTATCTTCAATTCCCTTGATAAAGTTATTGATCTTAATGAAACTTCTGTCGCAATTGAGCTTTGAAAAATCAATGTCAAGTCCAACAAGTTTACATATCAAGCTCAATAGATCATCGGCAAAGTCGATCTGAACATTATCTTCGGTAATTCTAAGTCCTGTAAATAGGCTGAGTATCTTTTCAAATGTAATATCCTCGTCGGATGCTCTGCTCGTTTCGGGCGTTACACTCATTGCTCCGCCTATCGCATCGTTAATAATGGTACGCCAAGGCGCTTCATCTATTTTCAATAGTAGGTCGAAATACGGTATATTGATATACAATGCACCGTTTTCACCCTCAGAGCCTACATAACTCAAGCCAAGTTTAAGCTCATCTACCATTACTTCATTAGCTGATATGGTCGACAGCTTATAAATCTGAATAACTATTTCCGAACCACCTAAGTCAATAGGTGTATCGGAATATTGATCAAAGCGTAAATTGAGCTGTAAATCTACTAAATAGTGAGCATCAAAATCGTCTTCAAGCCATAATCCTATCGGCAATTCGGATATATCAAAGGGCAATACTCCCGACGGAATGTATTGGTCAAGTGTTTCACCTATTAGGTCGGTTATTGCGATAAATACATCTTCCTTCGCCTGTGCATCGAACTCAATAGCCGTTTTTATGGTTAGGAATTCAATGTTTTCCTTATAGGTCTTAGGAGATGTTACCTCATATTTACTTGCATCCAGCTTAAGATTGCCTATGCTTATAGTCAATTCTGTGGTATCGTTAACCTTTATCGATGCTTCAATCCTATCGTCAACATAGCCTAAAGACAGCTTTCCGCCCTCGGTATTGAATGCAAAATAATTACCATACCAGTCTATGGATGCATTATCTTCAACTAATACCTTGGTACTTGCACCCGAAAGCGTTATCGATATAATATCCAATCCGTCAAGCTCAACTGTATCTACATTGACCTTACGAACCGATTTTGTCATAACAAAGGACGATTCACTACCATCCGAATAGGATATAGTTACATTGTATGCACCTACCGACAATGCGTCTACTCCGCTACCGGACGCATTGAATGAAATGGTGTTTCTCGTGCGGTCTATTACAAAGTATTCGGCTATTGCTCTTGAGGTAGTCAATTCTTGTAGCAATGCGGAGTTTTTGTAAATGCTTATTCTATCAATGCTCTTATATCCGATATTGAGTACATACTCGATATATTCGTTTTGCTTTTCAAAGGAGAATGCAGTATCTACTATTTCAAATGAACTCTCGGTAATAGTACCGTCATTATAATGCACAGTAAAGCGGTGTACACCAATGCTAAGTGCTTGAACAAGGGTAGATGACTTATTAACGGATAGCGTTCTTCCGTCAATCAAGAAGTAATCACTAATATTGTTCAAAATTTCTCCGTCCAATTCAATCTTTACTATGTCTTCGGATTTGAGCGACAAAATATATTGGTAAGTGCTGTTTCCGCTAATTACGGAGAAATCTCTACCGTAACGAATGCCTTCCACCTGAGCGGTATATACACCGTCAACCAATTCGCTTGTATAGTCATTATTCTTTAGGGTAACGCCCTTTATTAATGACGGCAAATATTTATCATAACCGAAGAATGATAATACCGCTTGAAGTATTTCGCCTGTAACAGATACCTTGAAATCGTCATCGACAAGAAGTACGGATATGCTTCCTTTAAGGGTATTTAGTAGCCCTAACATGGAATCGTCTTTTCCGTATGTTTCGCCGTCCTCGGCAAATGATAGCTCGCTTACATCGAATACGCCACCAATCAAGGTACCGAGATCGATATCTACCATAAATGGCTCAAGTCCTAAGAATGTAAGCTCTATACCTAAAATACCGCTATTACCCGAGCGTGTATAGTACAAGCTCAATACGGTTTCGCCATTATCATGGTCGAATAACTCGATAAAGAAGGTCAAACCGTAAAGCATTTCTGCACCCTCTGCAAGATTGAATGCAGCATCCACGCTCAATACGTATTTTCCTTTGAGCATGTCTGCAATATCTATAGAGAAGGTAGTATCTACAAATTCTTGTAGTATTGCACTAAAATCGAATGCGTTTGTATCGTTAGCATCATTGGTTGCACCAATGCTAAAATCAATAATTGCATCAAAGGACGCATGTCCGTGCATTGCATCCGCAGATACATATTCACCAAGCTGACCGAAGAATGTAAGCTTATCATAATCTCCCATTCCTTGAGATGGATATATTACATCTAATTCCTTTCTAAACTCAAGTGCAAGATCGCCTAATGCAACATCAAGGAAGAAGTCGGCATCGTCCGCTAACTCTATATGTATGCCTAAGCCGTTTTCAATGTCGGTGGATACGGAAGTCGAGCCGTATGCTGTATCCATGCTAATGTCATTCAATACACCAATACTGACCATGCTGACGATCTCGGGCAACGTTAAATCGATACCGACCATTACGCATATTCTCGATAAAATTTGATTGCTTAACGATACTACCACGCCTTCGGGGGATAGCTTAAGTGCGTCAAACAATTTAATGATGCTCACATAGTCGGTTGCTTCGCTGACGGTTGACTTTGAATTATTAGGTTTAACTAATGATATGAGCAATTCGCTCAAATCGAAGGCATCTCTTATCGCTATCTTCAAGTTGATAGACGGTATATTGACATAAATAACATCGCTTACGTTGCTTTGATAGTATATTCCTATAACAGGCTCGCCGTCGGCATAATTGACTGTATTATTCTTATCACGAATGACAAGCATTACCTCAAGACTCATTCCGTCAATAATTCTTTGTACCGCTTGAGCTAATCTATCGGAGTCGCCTATCATGGCAAGATCAAGCTCGGAAAGATCCAATCCGGCTATTGAAAACTCTGCATCCACGCCATAGTAAATATTACCGTTAGAATCGGAGGTCAACAGCACTTTAAGTAGATCGTTATAGCTTGCGATTTCCTTTGCGGATAATTCACCATCGACGAATGTGTCGCCCTTACCTGCCTTAACGGTCATTGAAAATGCAAGATAGGTCTGCTCTAAATCGTTCAATAGTATTGCACTATTCTTTAAGTCGCTTATCTTCTTGCCGTATTCGGGGCGTGATTCTAAGGTTTCACCGTCATTGGGGAAGAATATACCGTACTCGTTTAGTTCAACAGATAATACGCTCTCTCCCCCTAATGCGATAGCAATTCCTGTCTTATCAGCATTTATATATATAGATGCACCCTTGATAAGCGAATCAATACTTTCTATCGCTCCGCTTACTTCTAATACGTCGAGAATAACTCCTATTGCTCCGCCGGTGATGTCAATAAGAATGCCGTTATCTATTTCGGCTTGGATAATATTATCCATAGGCTCGCTTGCCATTGCAGTCGACGGAGTAAGCATATCGCCAATTAGTTCGCCTATATATTCGGCTATACCTAAATCGTCTATTCTGATAGCGTTACTCTTTGATCCGCCTAACTCGAGATATACCGCTTCGATAGGTGTATTATCGACCGAGTATCTATCAAGAGAATCATAATATAATGACAATAGTTTATTATCACTCGAATAATCTATTTCGCCATTTGTGGAAGCGAAAAGATCCAACCAGAGTTCGATACCTATATCTTCAAACGAATTAAATCTAATATTTACTGCTATCTCGATACCTATATCAAGATTAACCTTTCCTGTCGAAGAATTGACTTCGAGCTTTAGCGAAGATCCGGGGATGTTGTCCGCTATTACTTGATTGACAATATCTGCATATTCCTTATCTAATACAAGAGATAGCTCGACATTGCTGTTTAATCCTACATTCAAGGTATCCCACGATACATACTTACTCTCGTTTGCTACAAAATTGTCGGGACGAGCAAATGCAACGGCTAAACCGTTTAATCCTAAATCTAACGCAAAAATCTTTTCGTCACCGTCTAAAACTCCTACCCCTATTCCTACATTTAGTCCGCTTTCAGACGAAATACCTAAGGAAACATTTGCATTTACATCGGGTAAAACTACATTTTGAAGAACCTCGATAGATAATAAAGAGGTCAACACGCCTAATAGATTGGACGTGCTTATTACTTTAAGATATCCATCCGCTCCGTTTATCTCGATACTGTCGATAATACCATTGATAATATCGTAAACATCGCCCTCATCACTTGCTTGAGAAACATTAGCACCGCTAAGGAAGGACAACGCTTTAATGATAGAGTCGCCGATACTTCCTTGTATTTGCTCTCCGATATATGGTATCTCTACATAGAAATCATTTACATCCATAGACGGCAACGATACATAGATGCGGTCGGTGTTACTGTCATAGAATGCGTCAAGAACGGTTCCGTTTCCGTCCGAAAGAGTAATATTGAGTGCTATCTCGGATAGATCGTAAATGTTTGCAAAAAGCTCGATATCGAGGACAAGTCTCGTATCGATATCATAATCAAAGTATATCGCTAATTGACTAAATAGCGTCTTTATCGTATCTTCGACATCCACATTTTCTAATATCTGCGAAACAAGCGGTGCTAAATTTACACCGTTACCGACTCCGTCAGACGAATCTATACAACCGTTAATATCGAAGCCGATAGATAACGCAAAGTATATCTCTTTTATGGAAAGAGTACCGTTTTCATCCGAAATTGCTACATATTCGCTTTCGGCAACCTCGGCAAATGCTATATTCTCAATATCGCTATATGAAGTCTTTGCAAGTAAGCCATCAATGGAAAGACTTATGGTCGCTCCTGCTATTCCTAAGTCAAGGGATATTCCGCCCTTGTTGGTAATGCCTAACGATACCGCTTCGAGATACTTATCGATATCGATACCCGTTAGGTCTACTCCGAATTGTTCAAGCACGGATATAAGCATTGCACCTGTTAAGGTAACAGCTATTCCGTCTTGATTGAATTTTAGTGCAACGAGCTTGTCATATGACGTTGATTCGCTTGCACAGCTCATAGACGCAGACGAAGCAAAGGACTCTGCAATAAGAGAATATATATCCAATCCACGGTATTTGACTTCACCTATACCGAATAGAGGTGCAACTGCGTACACGGTATCATTTACACCGTTATAGAATACAGATAGTGCAATATCTCCCCTAACCGAATTTTCGTCTAATGTGTAGACCTTCAATAATAACTGCATATCTCTAAGCAACTCCATTGTCTTATCACTATCCGAAAAATCAAGATAGGATAAATCCAAATTGGTGAATATATCGTATGCAAATCTTATATTTAAGTCTCCCTCGGTAACTGCCATACCAAAGGTAAGCTCGGGCAATACATCTTTGATAAGGTTTTCAATAGTAGAGCCTTCTGCTCCACTATCGAATTTTTCAACATCAAGTCCTATCGTACCCGATACTGCAAAGGACATCTCTTGTAAATCGTCAATGTCCAATATATCAAAATCAAGAACGTCGGACGGAATAAGTCCGTCATTCTTGGTAAATGCAAGCGCAATGTTTTGCAAGCCTAATTTTATATAACTTAATCCGTCGGTAATATCGGAATCGGAATTATTATCCTTGATAAATAAGGTCAAGCCTAAGCCTAAGCCGTCCTTTATACTTAAATCTATGCTTGGAATAACTCCGTCAAGAGCGGTTCCGCTATAAAAATCTTCTATATCGAGTACGGCAACGCCTACAATGTTCAGTATTCGTTTAAGGGTATTCGATGCAAGCGTTATTGCTAAACCTTTATCGCTAAATGATACCGAATTGAGAATACCGAGATTTTGAAGTATCAAATCGGTCACGCTCGGTTCTTCACCTTCGCTTGCCGATGATACAGTTCCGTTACAAGTGCATTCGCATGTGTCTGGACAGCTTACAGCATCACCGACAAAACAAGAGCCTCTCGATATACATGTATCACAATCGCATCCACAGACCAAGGAGCCAACCTTTATTTTGAAGCTGTCTATATCGTAACCGCTTACCTCGCTTCCGTCTACTCTACCGTGTGCCGCATCTACATATAGGTAGATACCGTCAAAATAGAGCGTCAATAAGGTGTCGCCCTCGTTTATCAATTCTATCTTAGCATCCATTCCGCTAACTATTTTAGCAATATCGGTTCCGTTAGATAACGAAATATTTGCAGAAAGCTTAACTAAAATATCTCCCTTGACATTATTGCCATTCAAACCGTCAATGCTGATATTCAAAAATAAATCATTGAGCAATGTCGCATATTCGCCTAAATCAAAGTGATCCGCTATAGTCAATAGATCGGTAACATCATATGTTTTACTCTTAAGGTCGTAGCGAACATATACCTCGGTGGATAACGAAATATCTTCTATTGCAGTAATATCCACATATTCTGCATAGTTTATTTTTGGTAGTTCGGTATATCGTGCATCTATTTTAATATCATAGATATTAACACCCAATTTTAGATTACCTTGATGCGAATCGGTGGTAGCTAAAAATAAATCCAGTCCTATCTCAAGTCCGTTTTCGGTAGATATATGTAGATTACTCTCGGAATCGAGTTCTATCATATCTCTAATATCTGCGCCCATTACAACGGATAATACCGCATCCAATACATCGGTCGATAGGTATACTGCAAGCTGTTCATTGATAGCAACTCGATTGATAATACTACCTATAAGGTCAAGTATCTGTGCTGTATCGAGTTCGGATGCTTCCTGCGTTTCGGTAAACGAAAGAGCTTTATCTATATCCATTGCACCCGATGACCTTTCTAATGCCTTATTAATCATGGTAACAAGGTCGATATCGTATTTAAGCTTCGGTGCATCAAGTCCTTCTATTCCTAAATTATCGAGATTGATAAACAACGCCGAATCGTTAACGGTGTAATTATCATAATAAGCACTCAAAAGCTCGCTTCCGTCATTTTTGGAAATAATCCTTAGAGCAAGCTCAAGCTCTCTAATGCTAACATCACGTTTTTCACCTTTGATGAGATCGGATAGAGAAAATCCGTCAAAGCCCACATTACCTACAATATCAAGGGTAATTCCACCCTTTAATCTATCTTCAAACTTGAGGACACACGCTAATTCGGCTAAATAGTCACGGATAGAGCCGATAGCATTGTTAATATCGATACTTACTCCGCCATTACTATAATCAATATCGCCCGAATCAAAGTCAATATCGATGCTCATATTCAATGACATCTCATTCAACTCGTCAAGGTCGATAAGGTCATCGGTAAGTTCCACATCTATGAACTTAGGCTCAAAGCCTAATCCCACAAGTGGTAGCTCAAGAGAGAGAATGGTATCCTCTGCAAGATAAATGTCTATACCACAAGAAATGCCGAAAAGATCAGACTCGGTGATAAGACCTAATTCTAAATCAATGGAACGGAATGCCAACGATTCGTCCGAATATGCCTTATTACTCATTGAGTCGGCTATCGCCTTTACTACTGCACCGTCTTCGCCCATAAAACCTGCTACGGTTTCAAGAATATTTATCAAAGACGTGCGGTCAAGCGTCAACGATAAGCTTTGTGATTCACTGTCAATCTCAAGTGCTCTCAATACCTCGACGATAAGAGGTATTATATTATTCTTTATCAAGCCCAATATATCGGTTTCACCTGCAAATGCAAGATTAAACGAATTACCCATAAAGTAATTACGAATAGCTTGATCACGGCTTTCTCCGCCGTATAATCTTATAAGTGCATTTTCAACCTCGGTAGCGGATGCAGACGAACTAAGCATTGCCGTCAAGGATTCGCCTAAAAGCGGCACTATCACTTCATTCAAGTCAAAATTATACTTAAAACTCGGTAATCCTAATGAAGATAGATCAAGTATCATTTCTTCGGTTTTACCGTCATAGGTCAGTTTGAGCCATGCATCTGCACCTTGTCCCCCCACAACGATAACTACCCTATTATTGGCGTTATTTGAAAAATCAAGTACTGCCTGCGCTTTAAGATCAAGAGTTACCTCGCCTACACCCAATTCAATAGTTGTATTACCGAGATCACCTATATTGTCGACCTTTAGTAGAGATGCAATCAATGTACCTGCTAAATCGCCAACAGATACCTTCTTTGCACTTCCGTTGGAAATGGTAATACCTGCATCTATATCAAGATTGGTGATAGAAAATTCACGATAGTTGGAAAAATCGGGAAGATCAAAGCTAACGCCTTGTAGATCGCTACCGATATACTTAGCACCTATACCAAGTCCAAATGCAAAAATATCCTCACCATATGAAATATCGGTATCGATATCATGGAAAAGTCCGTCCTTGGTAGTAATATCAAAGCCAAAGCCTATTTTTTCAAAGGGATAAGCACAAATGTCGGAGAAGGTCATTCCGCATAATTCTACTAAAACACTGTCGATATCGCCAACAACGCTCGTAACGATACTCCACAGTCCCTTAATTTTAGATAGCAATCCACTGATAAATGTATTGATATCAAAATCAACCGAAAAAGTCTTATATTCAACCGAAACACCGTTTTCATTGATAATATCGGTTATTATTCTTGCATCACTGATAAGATCTTTAAGTAATTCTATTACCATAGCTCCGACATCGATTTGAACACCGATATCGACCTTGAGATCCTCGAGTTTATCACCTAAGTCGCCTATTGAGTCTAACGAATCCTTCAAGGAATCAACCGCAGTCATCAGTTGTGCAAGACTAATCTCACTGATATAGAAAGAAGCACCGTTACCGTCGGCAATATCAAAATAAAATACAGAGCTTTCATAATAAGCACCGAAAAGCAAATCTTCGTCTTTACTTCTAAACTCAAAAGAAAGGGTGGAGTTGGAATTTCTAATCTCTTCGGTCTCACCCTTAACATAATAGCGTAATTTTAGCTCAAAATAGTAATCTAACGACCTATCACCATTAGTGATATTCAGCTCGTTACTTCTTAAATCTACGATAATATAATCCTCGTCGGATGTATATCCCGAATCGTTAAGAAAATCTGCCGCTTGACCCAATACCTGAAAAAAGTTGGTGGTGTCAAGAACATCGACCTTACTATCCGTCTTGTCATTTGGTCCGACAGGCGACGGCGTAACTATAATAGCTCCCGACTCGTTACAAGCGGACAGAGTTAAGCATGTGACAATAACTAACACTATTGCCACAAGCAAAACTGTAAATTGAATGCGTTGTTTTTTCATAAAATGACCTCCATCCGACATATGCCCGATGAGGCCCATGAC